>CAZCHZ010000088.1:0-6137 GCA_964498615.1 uncultured Legionellaceae bacterium
TGTATCGTGCCAAGGAAAAAGGCAAAAATGTATATCAATTTTATTCACAAGATATGGGTATCCATGCAAACAAAAGGCTGGAACTTGAAAACGATCTGCGAGGCGCTTTGGAAAGAAAAGAGTTTTATTTGGAATACCAGCCAATCATTGATGCAAAAACCAGAAAAATAGTAGAAGCCGAAGCACTATTACGATGGCAGCATCCTGTGTTTGGTAGAATTGCACCTTTAGATTTTATTTATATTGCAGAAGAGTCTGGATTAATTAACGCTATTGGTGAATGGGTTATTGAAAACGCCTGCGCACAAAATAAATTTTGGCAACAGCAAGGCTTAAAACCCATTCGCATTGCCGTGAATATGTCTGCCATTCAATTTAGAAACCAAAATATTGATGATATCATTTTAAAAATATTAAACAAAACAGGTCTTGAACCAAAATACTTAGAACTAGAATTAACGGAAAATGCAATTTTAAATAGCATTGATACTATGTCCGAAGTTTTTAAACGCATTAGAATATTAGGCATTGAACTTGCCATCGATGACTTCGGCATGGGTTACTCCGGATTTAATTATTTAAAAAAATTGTCTGTAGACAAAATTAAAATCGATAAATCATTCATACAAGGCATTCCTTACAATATGAGTGATACCGCCATTGTAAACAGTATCATGACAATGGCAAGTTCATTAAATATCAAAGTTTTGGCAGAAGGTGTAGAAAACTATGAACAAATGTTATATTTACAATCCAAAAATTGTGCTGAAATGCAAGGCATTTTATTTAGCTGGGCTGTCCCACACCAAACAATGGCTGCCATGTTAAAACAAGACAATATCTCTCTTAAGAAAAATTAAATCATTCATTATTCTTTTTCAAACCCGCTCCCGCTATCATATCAATTGTAAGCTCCCCGCAATGCTCTGCTATTTCTTTGCGGGCAAGCGTGTGTAGTCGCGTCACTTCACTCCAGTCCTTCGACAGTGGTATTTCAGGCTGTCCAATCCATACATCAAAACGTACAGGATGCAACAACATCGTACCTCCGCGTAAAAATCTTCGGGTGCCTTGAAGGGCAACCGGACAAAGTGCTGCTCCTGTATCTACTGCCATTTTAAAAGCGCCCGTCTTGAAAGGTCTCAAACCCGTTGCATAGGTAAACGTCCCTTCTGGAAAGATTAATACAGATTTATTTTGACGCAAGGCATCTTCTATATGTTCGGCAGCCTCCAAACTTTTTGTAAGATATACTCTATCGACTGTTAAGTAACCCAATTTCTTAATAGCCGACCCCACCAAGGGCCAGGACAATAATTCTTGTTTGCCCACAAATAATACGCCTGCGGGCAATGTTGAGACAAGTAATACTGCATCCATATAACTGGCATGATTTGAGACAAACACATAGGATTTATCTTTAGAAAAATTCTTTGTCCCACTCACATAGGTGGGACAAAATGTGCACAATATAAAGGCCTTAGCCATACTACGCAGAAAATGATAACTAAACTCAACTGAGGAAAAACGTATACCAAGCCAGGTGATGGGTAAGAAAATCAAGACCAATAAGGCGACATATCCTGTATATAACAACTGTAATATTTTACCCACATATTTTTGTATAGATAATAATACACTTATTAAATAAAGTTTTGTCATTTGCAACCATGCGGGCATACCGCTGCGTTTTAAACTTCCTTCCAAGTACATACGCTTACAAGCGGATCGTTGTAATTTTCCACTGGAAGTCTTAGGAATGGTTTTAGGTGCAACCAATAATATTTCATCAGGTGGGATCCCTAAAACAACTGAAACCTTTTCATTCACTTCCAAAGCAATTTCATCACGATCTTTACTACGTTCTGCAATGGTTTCTGCAACAATCACAAGTTTTTCAGTACCCCAACGTGGATCTAGCACCCCAAAAGCAATCACACAACCTTTACGTATACCAGACACTTGCGCGGCTACCTCTTCGATTTCTTGAGGATAAATATTTCTGCCAGCTTTAACAATAATGTCTTTCTTACGTCCTGTGATATAAATCTCACCTTCCGCCATATAGGCAAGATCACCAGAATCTAACCATCCCTCATGATAAATGGCGCGTGTTGCTTCAGGGTTTCTATAATAGCCCTGCATACTGGAAGGCCCACTAAAATGTAAACTGCCGACTTGACGTTCACCAAGCTCTCTGCCTTCTTCATCTACAATGCGTATTTCATGATCTGGAATGGCCTTCCCACAACAAACAAATTCTAAACAAGGACTTTCTGTTGGAAGACAGGGTATTGCACGCCCTTCTTTTTCAAAAGGAACACGTGCTATCACATCTATTTTAGGACCACGATATAGGGGCGGGAAAGCAAGGGCAACAGAAGATTCTGCCAAACCATAGACAGGATAAAAAGATTCCGCTTTAAAACCATAGGGTTCAAATCGCTTGATAAATCTTTCTAGTGTTTTTGGCTTGACCTCTTCAGCACCATTAAAAGCCAAACGCCAAGCGCTTAAATCTAAACCCTCTATATCTCTATCATCAATTTTTCTCACACATAATTCATAGGCAAAATTAGGTCCTGCCGATAAGGTCCCACGATGGTAATGAATGGCCCACAACCAACGTTCTGGTCGCGCCAAAAAAGTTAAAGGAGACATAATAGTGACTGGAAAACCAAAATATAAACTCGAAAACCAGGCACCAATTAAACCCATGTCATGATATAAAGGAAGCCAGCTTATGCCAACATCATTGGGCTGTAAATTGACAGCCTTGCCCGTTGCGCGAATATTAGAAAGTAAATTATGATGACTGAGCAAGACACCTTTTGGATCGCTTGTACTGCCAGAGGTATATTGTATCATCGCCGCTTCATCGTTTGCTATTTTCAAATTAGACAAGCGTTCTTTTGATGTCTTTAAAGTATCTACCAATGTCACTGCTTTCATACTTTTTACAAAAACACGAAGTAATTTACTCAGTGTTTCTACTTGACTGAAAGTAATTAATATACGCGCTTCGGCACTATTCAAAATGGTTGCCGCACGCAAAGCATATTCTTCAATTTTATCCGCGCGAATGGGTGGATAAATAGGCACAGGAATACCCCCAGCTAACATAATGCCCATAAAAGCTTCAAAAAATTGTCGACTGGTCGGTAGCATAATCGCCACGGTTTCATGACGTTGTAAACCAAGCGCCAATAATCCCCCTGCCACTTTACGCGCTTCTTCAAGCAGTGCACCATAAGTAATAATTTCTTCTTCACCCTTGTCATCCTGCAAATAAATATGCGGACGATTGGGCTCCAAGGCCGCATGACGTAATAAAACTTCTAACAAATTTGTAGCATGTGAGGGATCCAAACGGCTGGCCTCTAAACCAGACACAAATTCTCCCTTTCTTTCATGTGTCGCTGGTTTGGCCGTTTCTAATGCCTTGGCAATATCTTGTAAGTTTTTTGCGGTGGCCATTAAATCATCCGGCAAGGAAACCGCAAAAGTTCTTTCAATGCGCAAAAAAAGTTCCACCCGTCCTAAACTGTCTATTCCTAAAGCTTCCAATTCCGATTGAAGCGATAACGTATGCAATGCCAGATCTGATTTAAATTCAGCAATAAATTCTTTCACAATGTTTAATAAAGTTTCTTCTATCTTTTTTTCTTTATGCATAAATCCTCAATTACATCCTTTTAATGAAAATGTTTAAGAAGCGTCCAATAAATAACGAAGGTATTAATTGCATCTTGATCTGCTCTATGTTTTTTACCCTTAAACTGCAAATCTAATCGCGTCATCGCCTTTGATAAACCTGCTTGTACTTTTTCACCCTTGGCCATTTGATAAGCTTGAAAAACTGATTCTACATCAAGCTCACGTCTACCTAACAGCCATTCAACACCGGGAGGTAATTCTGCGCGAATCGCACGTCCATCTCCACCTCCCCAAACAATGGGCAAGGTTAAACAATCATAACGTTTGGCTAACGTAATCATCCCCTGATAAGCTTCTTCCACACTGCCTGCATTATCAACATCAGCTTGCGTAATACTCGTTAGTTGGGTAATGAACTCTGTTATGGGTTGATGTGGATTGACAAAGGCCGAATAAGATTCCAATACTGTGCCCGTATCAAGGCTGCCTACACAGGCACCAATTTCAATAATTTTAGGACCACTTGGATCTTGATTGAGCTCCAAATCAAAGGAAAGTATATTCATACAAGGTCATGGTATGGTGACTAGCACTTCAGGGTCAAGAGCGATTTTAAACACTCTGTTGCTTCTCTTAGCGTTGCGTCCAATTGCCAGGGTGGATTAATGATTGTCATACCACAAGCTTTTAAACCCAAAGGGCTATCCTCGGGATAAATAGAAAGTGCTAGCGTTAACACTTCTTTGCAATCTAGACCTTTAAGTTTTTCATGAAAATCATTAACTGCTTGATTATCTTTAATGGGATACCAAACCGCGTAAATGCCCGTTGCAAAACGCATCAAACTTATTTTCAAGGCATCAATAATGCTTTGCCAATCTTCAGTTTTTTCAAAAGGCGGATCGATGAATACCAAGCCCCGTCTCGCCAAGGGCGGTAAAAATCCTTTTAATGCAAAACCATCTTGATGATAAATTTTGCTTTGCTTATCACCCTTAAAACAAATTTGTAGATTTTCAACTTCCTCGGGATGAAGCTCTAGCAAAATTAAGCGATCCTCGGGTCTGGCACATGCTCTTGCAATTAAGGGCGATCCGGGATAAAGTTTTGGAAACCCACGCTTCATCACAATATCAAGATAGCGTTGAATAACAGGAGGCAAATACATTTCTTCTGCGCTTGCAAGCGCTATCTTTGCAATGCCATTATCATATTCACGTGTTTTTTGTGTAGATGTGGATAATAAATGATATTCCCCAGCGCCCGCATGGGTATCGATATAACACCAGGGTTTGTCTTTTTTAGAAAGCGCTTCTAATATAGCCACCAAGACGACATGCTTAAATACATCTGCAAAGCCTCCCGCGTGATATGCATGTCGATAATTCATCTTAGGATTTTAGCCTTATTTACAAGTACGACGTTGTCTTCCATAATCCAAATTTCTCAAACGAGGGTCTGATTTATCTAAAAAAGTATTCGCTATTCCATCACGGCAATTATTGCAAAATTGCTCATAAGACATTTTATATATTCGTCTGTTACTTTCTGGATTGCTGCTATCCTTGGGGTCAATAAAATAGACTAATCCCCCACCTTTAACTTTTGAATCTAGTTTCACACCTATTACAGCAATAGTATGTCCAGCAACAGAGCATTTCTCAGCATCATAACTTCCGACCGGCCATCCAAAAACTTCATAACCTTCTATTTTATCGGCCGTACATTCCGCTGACCTTTTATAGAAGTGACTTCCAAAATACCCATGAAATATAATAGGCGTACCATTATTTTGAATAAGATCAAATAGACTTTGAACCTTATCAGATGGTTTCCAAGTTGTATATTCCAAGCCATAAATCTTTTCAAGGTGATGCGTCGCCGCACGAAACATTAAAGCTGCTTTATCTTGTGGACGATCTTCAGCAAACCGTGCGAGCGCCTTTCTGTCTTGCAATATTTCTATTTTTTGAAGTGTAAGATCGACAATTTCCTTCAAAGCATCTTGAGGCTTTACCTTTATTTTTTTAAAAAATTCACATGAATTTAAAAACAATCCTTTATATATTTCCTGATCAAGAAATATATCAATATCTGGTTCCGCTGATGTCTTAAATTTTTTAATTAATTGATTGCAAATTTCTGCTTGCTCAGACATCCCTGGCTCACTAGCACTGCGAGCCATGAAAAGCGTTAAGAAAGAAATGATCTTTGCTTTTGTTTTTTGATGAGGAGGCAACACGGTTATTGCCGTTTTTATCACCGAATGCGCGGCTGAAAAAAGATTGTTCTTTGTAAGTAATTTTCTAAATTCGGAAGTTGCTTTTCTGAGAGGGGTTTTTTGAATCTCAAGATAATTTTCTTCTAATATGGCGCTTACTTTGGCAGCATAATAAAAACAGGTGTTCCCTTTCATGGCAGGCTGCAATACTCGCGCAGGTACTTTTGCTTTGCGATTAGGTTTGCCTGATGGCACGTTA
>CAZCHZ010000089.1:0-6039 GCA_964498615.1 uncultured Legionellaceae bacterium
ATGGTTATGTATTAATTTTAAAGTATTGGACATTAAGCCAAAATCTGCACGCGTCCCAGTAACATAACATACTTTTCTCATAATAGACTGATGTCCTTCCACTGTAGAATTTCACCCGCTCCTAAGTCCCTCTTAGCCCTACCATCAACTACACGATGCATGTCACAAGGTGCAATTCCAATTGCTGGCCGAAGCATAACCAACTTATCTTTAGATATTATGCTTCCTTTAGGTATTGCTTCGCATGTCGCAATGCTTCTACGCACTAACGTTCTTGCTTCAAGTTCACTTTGGGTAGGTTCTTTTATGCCTGTTCCCAAAGCACCCTCCATTATTCTCATCTTATCTATCATCAGCTTTAATTCATTAAATTCTAAGGACATGCCATGATCTGGACCTAACAAACGCCTATTTGTAGTAAAGTGTTTTTCAATGACTACTGCATCTAAAGCCAACGCTAAAAGAGGTGTATATGGATCGGTCGTATGATCAGAATACCCTATTGGGACCTTGAATTCGGATGCTAAAGTCTTCATAGCCTTTAAGTTCACATCCTGTAAAGAGGTGGGATAACTTGAAGTACAATGCAATAAAGTAAGTGGATTTATCAAGGGTAAACCTAGTAATTTTTGGACATTTATGATTACATTAACTGCCAATTTTATTTCAGAAAGTGTTGACATTCCTGTTGATAACAATAATGGCAGCCCCTTTGTCGCCAAGTATTCTAAAAAGGGGAGATTCGTAAGATCGCCAGAAGAGATCTTTATTCTAGCAACACCTAATGCAACCAAAAAATCAGCTGATTTTTCGTCAAAAGGAGTAGACATAAATTCGATTTTCAATTCATTACAACGTTTTTTTATTTTTACATGCATATCCTCAGATAATTCCAAAGATTTTAGCATAGAATATTGATCCGTTTTACCACTCACATCCCACTGATATTGAACTCGCTTGGCACCTTTGCTGACTAAGTGTTCGGCTTTAAAACTTTGAAATTTCACAGCATCAGCACCTGCTTTTGCAGCACATTCAACCAATTCCAAAGCCAAATCTATAGAACCATTATGGTTAACGCCTGCTTCTGCAATGATAAAACAACCCTTTGCTTCCTTTTTATTCATATGAACGCTTCCGCTAATAACCAATCCATTTCATTATCTATATCAAGCACTTCTTGCTCATCATTGATGATCAGTGCTTGTGTATGATTGCTATATAAGCTTTTCTTATTAAGTAAAGTTTTTACAGGTACCAAATAAATAAGTCCATTGACCTGATATATCATAGGTAATTCTTGAGATTGCAGATTAAAATCAATGTTTTCAAATAATGGTGATATTTCTCCATTTTCATTCACAGAGCGACACCAATAGGGATGAGGATCGGCCAGACTCAATGAAACAACACTCTCATTAGCATTTTTCGTGAAAATTTCTACTGCTTTTTTAATACTGACAATTGTGCGAAAAGGGGATGTGGGTTGTAAAATCATAATGCCATCAGGGAGTGTATAATTGCTATCCTTTAATTGTTTTATAAATTCCAAAGCGACATCGCTCATCTTCGAATCATCCTGAGCTAATGCATGATCTCTTAACCAAGGAACTTCTGCGCCATACTCACGCGCAATAGTCGCCACAATTTCACTTTCAGTCGAAACGAAGACCTGAGAAAAACATTGTGCCTGCAATGCAGTTTCGATTGTCCATGCTAACAAAGGTTTACTACCCAAAAGCTTAATATTCTTATGTATAATCCTTTTAGAACCCAACCTGGCTGGGATCAATGCAATTATGTTATACATTTAAACATCCCGATATTAAATCTAATCCTTTTTTTCCGCTTTTTTCTGGGTGAAACTGCAAGCCCACAATATTTTCTTTTACTATTAATGCTGTTACTTGGTTATCACCATAACAATAATATCCTCCTACATTTTCTAAGTTTTCAGGAATGGCCATATAAGAATGCAAGAAATAAAACCATTGCGTATCTATTAAAACTTTAAGTTTTTCAGAAATATTCGAAGATGCGATAATCGGCGCCCATCCCACAAAGGGTAATTTTAAAACAGGACTAGTATCCAAAGTATTCTTAAAAATTTGTTGCACCTTGCCGGCGATAATATTTAACCCAGTATGCGTGCCAAACTCAGTGCCAAGTGAAAACAAGACTTGCATTCCTACACAAATACCTAAAAAAGGTCTGCCTGTTTGTATAAAACCTGATATTGCGTTTTCTAATCCTGCGCCTTTAATGCCTTGCATACACCCAGAAAATGATGCAACCCCCGGTAATACAAGGCGCTCTGCTTTTTCGATGTCTGTCGCCACTTTGCTAAGTTTGACATCCATCCCAATTTCTTCTAAGGCACGACAAATGCTGAACGTGTTGCCCGCCCCACAATCAACCACATGAATCTTCTTATACTTCATGGCCTGATGACCACTCCTGACTGCCTTAAAGCCAATTTAATATCTTGTATAGAAAGTGCGTTGTAATGTAGTACTTTAGCTAATGTCACTGCATCTGCCCTGCCTTCCTTCACCACTGCAAAGATATCTTCAATTTTACCACAACCACCACTTGCAATGACGGGAATTTTTAAAGTCGTTGAAACCGCTCTTGTTAAGGCAACATCGAATCCCTTGCCTGTACCTTCTTGATCAACAGAAGTTAACAATACTTCACCTACCCCCCTGTCTTCCGCTTCCTTACACCAAGTTAAAACATCCCGTCCTGATTTTTCTCGACCACCATTTATATAGGCTTCCCAACGATTCTCAGAAATATTTTTTGCTTCAACGCTTAGCACAACGCATTGTGAACCAAAACGTTTCACTATCTCATCAATTAATCCAGGTTTAGAGATTGCCCTAGTATTTATTGCAATTTTATCCGCTCCCGCGCGAAGCACTGTTTCTACATCATGTAGGGATCTTATCCCCCCACCAACAATTAATGGAACAAAAATTTTTTCAGCAGTATGAGAAATTATTTCAATGATTGTATTGCGCTCGTACAAAGATGCGACAGCATCCATATAAATAATTTCATCTGCTCCCTCAATATAATATTTATATGCAAATTCTGCCGGATCTCCTAACACACGCAAGCCTTCCAGATGCACACCTTTAATTAAATTAGGAGATTTAATATCAAGCCTTGCAGTAATTCTTATAGGAGCCTTTAGCATAATCTAGGTTGATATCTGTTCTGGATGATCAATATAAACAGTATGTCGTAACTTCCAAGCATCATTTTCATTTTTCCAAATATGTGGCGAACGAAAACGATTACATAAATCCATAAAATAATTCATCTCCATAATCGGATGCTTAAAAAGAGATATTATTTTTGGAAATGAAGCTTTATCTATCGTTAAATAATGAAATACATCTTTAGCAAAACGCTTTGGAAACTCTCCATCATAACGTTTAACTAAAGATACACCCTCGGCACGTGAAATATCTCCCGAACGTATTTCTTGAGATGCATCATAGGTAGCACGTCCAATACCATACTTGATGTAGGTGGTATAATAATGGAAATCGTCCATCTTATCATCGATACTATTATACTTACTATATGTACCCGCCGTTCTTTCTGCAGATGCTTCAAATCCTCCATATTCTACAGCATAATAATAGCAACTTTGAGGATGCCACTTCAGATAATAACCCAAATAATGTACCTCACTTTTATTATTCTTGACAATATCAGGATCCAAGGGTAAATAAGGCTCTATTTCATAAGGTGCCAACCCAAAATCTTGTATTAAAGAAGTCAGTGATTGACCTCCGATGTATATGTCGTTTTTGTCATTAGACGTAAAATACTCTGAGCTTCTTTGTGCTGTTTGCATATTAGATTTTGTATTTCCATACTCGGCTTCATTTTCACCATAAAAAATCAAAGGAATTTTAAACAATATCGACATTTTCACTGCCAATTGTTTTTGTCCTAATATAAACGGTTGAAATGGGTGTAATAAATTTTCCAGAGCAAGCCGTGTTAGTAAACGATGTACACGTCCGTTTGGAGTCATTAAATAATTATCAAAACCCGCTTGTATCCATGATTGAAAATTATTCCAACCCCAAGGCGTATATAAATGAGGGGCCCAAGTTACAGTTAAAGGTTTCATCCCATATTTATATTTTAATACATGCGCAGTATAAAAGCTGTCTTTGCCCCCTGATCCGGGCACTAAACAGTCATAATAACTACCATCCCCGCGGTATCGATCACATAAGATGTTTAACTCATTTTCACGATCAACCCAATTAATACGAGATTTTTCTTCAGATACACGACATGCATCACATATACCATCTTTATCAAAGAAAATAGTACGCTTTTTAGTGTCAATTCTATGCTTAAATTCAATTTCAGAACTGGGTCGTTGATTAGACATGACACATTTTTTGCAAAATTTTACTTCTTGCGGTAACCCATAATAACTTTTTTCGTCTGATACAGAAACCTTACGCTCGGCCATCACCGTTGTCATGAGCATTTTCCCTTCTAGTTTATTGACTAATTTACAAGATCCAAAAGCTAAACACCTAACATTAACTTTTGTCTTGCAAATCAATATCCGAATGATGATATATTATCATTGTTTAGGGTAAACTACTAATATGTCAATTTTATATCATAGATTTAATGACTATTTAAAATGGAATGTGATCCTCATTTCATTTTTCATACCCATTTCGACCTCATTAACAAGTATCTTCTCCCTCACATTTTTACTTTGCTTCGCAAACCCAAACTACCGCAAAAATTTAAGAGATAGCCTACATGACCCCCTGATCTGGAATATTCTTTTTTTAATAATATTATTTTGCTTTTCTGCAATGTATTCCCTGGCCCCGGCTACAGATATAATAAGAATGCTAAAAAAAATGAGCAAGTTATTCTATTTGCCTATTTTATTACCTATTTTCTTGCAAAAAAACACAAGGCAATATGCCTTAAATGCGTTTCTCTGTGCTGTATTACTAGAAATTCTTATTATAATTTTAAAAACACATAACCATGCTATCAACCAAGCATTAACTGAGCTGACTTTCTTTCGCAATGATGTAGGCGTTATATTTAAGGACAGAATTTATATGGGGCTATTTACAAGTTTTACTATATTTATATACTTACATAAATTTTTAAGCAAAATAAAGCTTAACAAAAATTGTTTACTAGAAATAATAGTGATTTTAACAACAGGATACTATTTATTTTTTATCTGTGAGGCCCGCATTGGTTTTATTCTGTGTTTAGCACTATGTTTATTGTGTTCGTTCCAAACCTTTCACCTGAAAGGATTATTATTTGGCAGTATTGTAGTCGGCACATTATTTGCTGTTTTATTTACATACTCTGCAACATTTCACGAAAGACAAGAACAAATTTTAAATGAAATCAGACATTATAACCGTGAAAATGCCGATCGAGGTGGCGTAAGTGTAAGAATAGAAATTATGCAAAATACTTTATCTCTCATTAAACAACGTTCGTTTTTTGGCTGGGGCACTGGTAGTTTTCAAACAGCTTATCAGAAAGACTTTGAAGGTAATACGCGTTTTGCACATAACGTCACTAATCAACACAATGAATATTTGAATATTACGCTTCAACTTGGCTTATTCGGACTCTGTGCATTTTTTATATTTTTCGCTCTTTCTAATCCGATCGTAAAATGCTTAGGATTTTGAATGATAAATTGTCTGAAATTTGACGGATCTTTACGATTCATTTTGCAATAGATTTGATTTTGCTTTTTAGCTCGTCTCTTTTTTGTTCCATTGTGTTCTTATCATAAGACTCGACGTTAAGTCTAAGCAATGGCTCCGTGTTAGAAGTTCTAACGGAAAATCTCCAATCCGGATAGCTTATGGCAATTCCGTCCATATCGTTAAGTTCTCCCTCCGAGTAGTCATTCTTTAAAGTTTCTAGGATTTCCGATGAGTTAGTCACTTCAAAGTTAAATTCACCCGATTCAAATGATCTTTGGAGTTCCGATAGAACTTC
>CAZCHZ010000090.1:0-6009 GCA_964498615.1 uncultured Legionellaceae bacterium
GAGCAGATACAGAAATGAAAAAAATTATTTCAGAAACTTATCAGGGCATAAAAATGAACGTCAACAATGATAAATCTCCATCCTAGTAAATAATTAGTTAATCGCGGTTGTGATTAAGAAAAATCCGAGAAAAATCGGGTAAGGTGCTAGACTATTACAAATCATATTTGATTATAGGTTGGCGTCAGACCCCTTTGATCTTTGCTATAATCAAAAATATGATACAGATGCCAGGGATTAAATATAAAGGACCCTTTTTACCATTAAAGCCCCATGAAGTCACCATACATAATAATATTAAAAATATAGTTTATTATCTGGCGGAAACCATTGGAGAACGTAATTACGAAAAAAAAGAAAATTTAAATAAAGCAGTAGAATATATTACTAATGCATTCAGAAAAAGTGGACTTACGGTTACCGAACAAACATATACGATAGATAATGATATTTATAAAAATATTATAGGGGAAAAAATGGGAACTCAAAAACCTGAAGAAATCATTGTTGTTGGCGCGCATTATGATACAGTTTTCGGTTCTCCTGGCGCTGACGATAATGCATCGGGTGTGGCATGCGTCATAGAAATTGCAAATTTACTTTCCAATATATTACTCCCCTACACTATCCATTTTGTTGCTTTTGTCAATGAAGAACCTCCCTTTTATTGGTCTAAACAAATGGGCAGTTGGCAATATGCAAAAAATGCATATAAAAATAAAACTATTATTCCCGCAATGCTTTCTATAGAAAGCATTGGCTATTATTCTGAAGAGAGAAACTCTCAATCTTATCCCTTCCCTCTAAATTTCTTTTATCCTGATATTGCAGATTTTATTGGTTTTGTAGGCAATCTTGCATCAAGAAACCTAGTGCATAAAACCATCGCTTCTTTTAGGCAACATGTATCATTTCCCTCAGAGGGAATTTCTGCGCCCTCTTGGATACCGGGTATTGCCTGGTCCGATCAATGGTCGTTTTGGAAACATGGTTTTCCTGCAGTCATGGTAACCGGTTCAGCTTTATTTCGTAATCCAAATTACCACTTGAATACTGATACTCCTGATACCCTAGATTATAAACGTATGGCTCGTGTCGTATATGGTCTATCCAAGGTGGTACGGTCTCTAGCAGAATAACTATTACTTTTTCTAAATAAGCAAAAAGTGTTAGTATTTCTATAGCTAAACAGGTTTTCTTAAGGAAAAATCAGGCCAGACGCTAGACCGTTACAAATCATGTTTGGTTATAGGTTGGCGTCAGACCCCTCTTTTATGAAGATATATCTTGCTCGACATGGTGATAGTGTACCTAAGGAATTTGATTCCGAACGTCCCTTAAGCCAAGAGGGCAAAAACGAAGTGCAGGTTATGGGTAACATGCTTGCGAAAGCAGATACTAAAATTGATAATATTTTTCATAGTGGCGTAAAAAGAGCAGAACAGACTGCTGAAATTCTTGCATCCTGTCTTTCTTTTAAAAAAGCGATTGCCATTCATGCAGGTCTTGAACCCTTGGACTCTGTCAAAGCTTTTGCAGCAAAACTTGAACAAGAAAAGGACAACGCCCTATTTGTGGGACATCTACCCTTTATGGCAAAACTCTTGGGCTTGCTGATAACAGGAGATGAAAATAACGTTATTGCAGATTTTCCTTCAGCAAGCATACTTTGTCTTGAACGAGAAAGAGATGAACAGTGGGTAATTGCGTGGATGTTAATACCCGATTTGTTTCACTAACATATAAAATTGAAATAAAACACATTTGACCTATATGTTCCAGTATAAAATTTTCCTTTGGTATTAAAAAGGTGACAAAATCACACCGTATGTGTACACTATTATTGAATACAAGGAGAATGTCTATAGCTACTGTCGAACACGAATCTGATGAAGCAGATAATACTGAAGCAAATCCACACATTCTTACTTTAGCGGTAACTAAACAAGATTACCTTATTGATATAGATGATTCTCAACCTAAAACACCGGCTGATGCTACCCATACCGCTAGCGCAACACCTACAATCCTTCCTTCACAACAAATCAGTTTAGCAACTACAGCAATAATTAACGACTCTGATACCGGTCATGATGCAGCTGATTTTCAACCTATAACATCGACTGCGGCTACCCTTACTGCTGCCTCCGCTAGCGCAACACCTCCGATCACTCCTTTACAACAAATTAGTTTACCAACTGCTCAAATTCAGGATGAAGAGCCTTCGGGTTGTTTCCGGTGCTTTAGAAGAAAAAAATAATGAAATAATTTTACTAGACACTAACCTGAATGTTTGCTACATTGTGCACGCCATGGGAAGGGATAACCCCTGTTTATTGGCTTAATATTAGGAATAGCACCTTGAGAAAACTATCTTTATTGATTTTAATCACAATGTTCGTCTCGAGCATTGCAACCACAAATGGCGTTTTGGCTGAGATATTGGAAGTGAATCATGTTGGACAACTCAGCAGTATTTTGAAAAACACTTCACCCGATGCTCTAATCATATTTGATGTCGATGAAGTATTGGTTTATCCAGAAAATGTCGTTCAACTACAAGTGGCAGCCGATTTCTGGGAAGATACCATGGAAAACATCGAAAAGCGCATGGGTAAGGAAAAAAGAAATGCTATGCATGCCACCATGCTGCTGCAATCAACATGGGCTTTAACAGATCCTGAAATACCCATGTTAATCCAAGCACTTCAATCCAAAAAAAATACTGTACTCGCTTTAACTGCTTTTTGGGTGGGCAAAATGGGGGAAATCGAATCTGTCGAACATTGGCGAAGCGATCAATTACGACATTATGGCATTGATTTTTCAATTAATGCTATCGTGAAAAATATGCATTTTGAGATTAACAACAACCATTTAGCAACAAGAAATCCAGAAAATCTCCCTGTGTATCATGAAGGTATTATTTTTACCAATCGGCACCAAAAAGGAGAAGTAATAAGCGCTTTCTTAAAACAGATAAATTTCACGCCTAAAGAAATTGTTTTTATTGATGATAGAATGAGCCATATTAAAGATTTGGAAAATTATTGTAGCTCAAAAAATATCCCTTATGTTGGAATTCATGATAATAGAATTTTCAACAAGCATCATCATTTTAATGAAAAACTTGGAAAATTTCAATTCGAGTACCTAGAAAAATATCAAGTTTGGTTAAAAGATGGTGAAGCCATGGGTATGACGCATTGTTGTCGTTGATGCAAGATGCAATGAGTGAAATTAACGTTTAAACGCTTTCGGTAAACCATTTATGCGTGATTGATCTGGGTTGTGCTTCGATGCCATGAGCATCAATAAAAGCAATCACTGCCCACCTTGCAAAAGGTTTTCCAATCTTTGTTTCATCCATTTGAATGACATCATGCCATCCGGCTGATAAATCAATATCCATCACTTTTTTAAAATTACTAGCAAGCATAAAAACAGCATTCCCTACTTTGTGTTCAACTATTTTAAGATCCAGAGGACAACTGCCAATCCGCAAGCCTGGACAGCTCTCAGCAATAGCCAAGGTAAAGGAACCAGCATCAAAATGGGGTTTGGCTAAATATTTTTCTGAATGCTGCCAATCATACTTTAAAAATCGTAATAAAATATGAGGATGTTCTGTATCAAAAATTTTATTTACAACACGCGGATATTCTGCTTCAAAGCTTACTAAGATATCTTTTATCACTTGATAGACAAGCATCCAAATGGGTTTTGCTTTCAAAACAAAATTTAATACGACAGGATGTTTTTCAAGAAATTCAGGATACTTTTCAAAAATCGCTGGATGATAATGAAAAAAGTCTTTACTGTCATTATAAATATGATCGTTCGGATCTCGATGCTTAAACCCCACATCTCCACGACGATGCTTGGGCGCAATAGTAAAATCAATATGTGTTTTGACAGACTCCGGTTCTTCTAGGAATGTAAAAAATGCCTCTACTGCTTCTTCTATCGTACTGCGGTCCATTGCAAAAGGTACATTGACATAATGTTGCGCTTGCAGAGTTTCATGTAACACATTCAAATTTGGCATAATACTTTTCATATACTCATCCCTTGGTGATGAGTAATGAATTTAAAGAAATGTTTATTAGTATATCAACTAACAATTATCAGGAAGAAGCTGTATCACTGGGCCAAGGACTAAAAGGAAAAGGCTTCTTTTCTGAATTAAAGTTGAGGAAACGGATTATCTCATAGGCATAGGTACTCACACTTTGACCCAACTTTAATAGCTGGTCATTTGGCTTTTTCGCAACTATATTCATGACAAATTGTACTATTGACATAAATAAGACGACAAAATATAGCACATAACCTATCACCATAAACATAATCATAAAAATGCCTCTGAACCATTGATCTTTAGAACCGAGATCTAGTTTCTTTGGTTCTGTTGATGTTGACATACCCTTCCCCTTTGGAAAAACAATCTTGTAATAGTATAGTGACTGCGGATAAGGAAAACAAACGACATACATTCAAACATCGCATATTAGACCTACCATTCAAATAATAATTACATATGTTTTAGTTAATACATGAACTATAATAATGAATAAAAGGGATAAATATGGCAACAGATGACAATCTACTTTCTTTAATAGAGCAAGCAAAGATTAATAAAGCGCTTGATAATGATCTTGTTGATCATTTATATCAAACTGCGCCTTTAACTTTACTCACAGGCATTTTGGCAATTCCAGTTTTTCTAATTCATTATAAGCACAACAATGCTTATTTACTTCAAAGTTGGTTTTACACACTTTATATATTATTGGGTCTTCTTGGCATTTTATACATCAGTTATCGCAGATTTAAATATAAATTTAAAATGAAAACTTGGGAGTTTGCTTTATCTACTTTGATGATACTCACTGCTGTTCTATGGGGAACAAGTGTATTTTTTAATTTTAATGAAATCACATACCGTACCATGATGCTCATTATTTTGTTTACAGTTGCTACTGCATATTCAATTTCAACCGTTGGAAAATTTCTACTATGTAATATTTGCATATATGGCATTTTGTTGCCCATGGTAGTTTTGTCTTTTATGCACTCTGGATTCGAACATAAATTCATAGGCGGATTCACTTTATTATATATTTCATATCTTATATACATGAACAAAAAGAGCGGCACCTGGTATAGAAACTCACTAAAATTTAAAATCGAAAACAATTATTTCACATATCAAATCACCCATGATTTATTAACAGATCTCCCAAACCAACGATGGCTTTTGAATAAAATTGACGATCTAACCAATCAAAACATTAACAGTAATAAAATGTTTGCCATTATTTGTTTTGCTATTAAACGATTGGAAATATTTAATAATAGTTTGGGATATCAAGCAGGTGATTTGATTATGCAAGCTATTGCAAAACGCATCAAATCTATTCAAAACACAAGAACTGACATAAATTATATTTTAAGCTTGCCACGGCATGATGCCTTCGTGATTGTGATAAATCCATACAACAAAAAAGCATTAGAACACGAACTTGCTTCTTTGTTTTCAATTTTAGACTTCCCATTTCAGCTCGGAAAGAGAGAAGCAAAACTCATGGCCAGTGTCGGTATTAGTATTTTTCCAGAGGATGGCGACAATGCAAGAACACTTTTAAGCAATGCCTATACAGCCATGGTTCATGCAAAACAAAAAGGTGGAAATCAAATCGAATATTATCATGCTGAAACAAACCAAATTACACCGAAATTGTTGTCTCTAGAAAGCGATTTGCATTATGCAATCGATAGGAAGGAACTCGTTTTATATTACCAACCCATCATTGACTTGGTAAATAATAGGATTGCTGGCATGGAAGCTTTGATACGATGGAATCATCCGACAGAAGGTTTAATAGCACCTCTTGATTTTATACCCCTGGCGGAGGAGAATGGATTAATTATTTCAATAGGCGCATGGGTTTTAGAACAAGCTTGTGCACAAATGAAATTTTGGCATACTCAAGGCTATGACGCATT
>CAZCHZ010000091.1:0-5985 GCA_964498615.1 uncultured Legionellaceae bacterium
CAGGCTGGCATCCAGGAGCAAATGTTATCTATCAGAGAGTTTCCGTTTCCGTTGGGTTTCATTCAATCCAGATAGATCACATTCTTTAACAGGGGGTACGCTGAGTGCTACTTTTGCAAAAAGCAAAAGGTCTGATCGCAATTCAGGAGAGCACTCCTCTTCCTTTATATCTGCGATTTGTATTGCGAGTTCCAAGTCTGTTGCAAATGTCTCTACTAATCGCTTAATATTAGCAAATACCATATACTCCTTCATTGAAATTAAAATCTCGGTAGAAGGATCTCTTACAGATTGCTTGAAAAGAATAGTTTCTGGATTTGTAAATGGTAATAGAATATTTGCAATCTTGTCGGCTTTATCTAATAAAGATTGACATGCTGTTTCAACGAGCCTCTTCTTAAAGAGAGACTTATTCTGGAAATATTTCATATAAAGCGCCAGGAATTGTCGCTGTAGGCATTTAATGCAATCTGTATAACCACGTTCCTCTAGCTCTTTAGTTTCCCCATTTTTTTTAAAATCAGCAAGGCTCGTTCCGTGTTCCGCCAAGAATTCTAGAAGTTCATCATCGTTTTCGAAGTCGAAGGAGGCTCCCCAACAACGTTGTCTATCTCGCAGTTCTTCAGTTTCTCCATCTGATTTTTGGTCAGCAGATTCAGTTTCTTCATCAAATTCTTGGACATCATATTTCGGTGCGAATGCTTCTAATAATTTTCTACATTCAGTATTTGCTCTGAAGTAGGCCATATAATAAGCATATTGTCCGTAACTGTGGGTATCTTGGGGGAACATTTCAGAAATCTTAAACTGACAAAAATTTAACGTGGGCAAACCTTCAATGGATGCATTATTGCTTATCTCTATTCCTGTAATCTGAGTGCCTTCGTTGTATATTCCCGCCACAAGAGAACCAACTTGGCATTCTGTATGTACGATCGCTTGAATTGCTTCTTCTTGCAAGAGCAGAGTAACAATGTCGGGGTAGTCATGCTTTGCAGCTATAATAAGTGCTAATCCCCCGTTTTCTAATGCCAACGCTTCTGCTTTTTCTTTTGGAGGAAGGGTTGAGAATTGTTGAAAGAAATTCACTAAACCTGCGCTTGCCGCATTTACCATCGCAGTTTGTTCTTCTTTTCTAGGAACATAAAATGCTTCTTCTATTTCTTTATCATCCAGAGCAAAATCTTGTGTATCTTGCTGAAAACGTCTTAATAATTCTTGATAGGTTTTCATATTGAGTGCTTCTCCAATAAATATAATGTAAGCCCTATAATAATAGTTAGGGAAATTATTGTCAAATGCATTGAGCGCGAAAGTTAGGTGACTGTCTGAATCCGTTTATATTTTACACGATGGGGTTGTAGTGCATCTGTGCCAAGACGTTTCACTCTTTCTTCTTCATATTCTGTGTAATTACCCTCAAACCAAGTAATTTTCCCATCTTCTTCAAAAGCAAGAATATGCGTAGCTATTCTATCTAAGAACCAGCGATCATGTGAAATAATCATGGCAGTGCCTGGGAAAGCCAATAAAGCTTCTTCCATGGCGCGCAAGGTTTCCACATCTAAATCGTTCGTGGGTTCATCCAGCAACAAGACATTGCCACCACTTTTTAAGACTTTTGCAAGATGTACGCGGTTACGTTCGCCCCCAGATAAATTCCCCACAATTTTTTGTTGATCGCTGCCTTTGAAATTAAATCGGCCAACATAGGCGCGCGAAGGGGTTTCATATTGTCCCACAACCATTAAGTCTTGACCGTCTGAGATTTCTTCCCAAACGGTTTTCTTAGGATCTAAAGCTTCTCTGGATTGATCAACAAAAGCCAATTTAACCGTTTCGCCAATTTTAATTTCTCCGCTATCCGGTTTTTCCTGTCCACTGATTAATTTAAATAGGGTTGTTTTACCCACACCATTGGGTCCGATGATGCCCACAATGGCGCCTTTCGGAACATTGAAACTTAAATTTTCGATGAGGACGCGATCAGCAAAGCCCTTGCTGATATTTTGTAATTGGATAACCACATCGCCAAGACGTGGACCAGGCGGAATATATAATTCAATGGTTTCATTACGCTTTTGAAATTCTTTGGAATTCAATTCATCAAATCTTGCCAACCTTGCCTTGCTTTTTGCACGTCTGCCCTTAGGATTGGTGCGCACCCATTCTAATTCTGCATGAATGGTGCGTTTATGCGAAGCTTCTTGACGTTCTTCCATGGCAATGCGAGCTTCTTTTTGAATTAACCAGGAAGAATAATTGCCTTCAAAAGGAATACCATGGCCACGATCGAGTTCCAGAATCCAGCCTGCAACATTATCTAAGAAATATCTATCATGTGTCACTGCAATCACAGTCGCTGGCGTTTTATGCAAATAGCGTTCTAGCCAAGCGACACTTTCTGCATCTAAATGGTTGGTAGGTTCATCCAACAATAGCACATCATATTCCGATAATAATAAACGACAAAGGGCAACACGACGTTTTTCACCACCTGATAACTTGGTGACATTGGCTTCCCAAGGAGGGAGTCTAAGTGCATCTGCAGCCATCTCGAGTGTGCGATCTAATTCCCAGGCATTACTGGCATCAATTTTACTTTGCAATTCACCTTGTTCTTGTAAGAGCGCATTCATTTCCTCATCAGACATGGGTTCCATAAATTTTTGACCGATTTCATTAAAACGATCGAGCAAATCTTTGGTGGCGCGAATGCCATCTTCCACATTGCCACGCACATCTTTGTTGGGATCGAGCATGGGTTCCTGTGATAAGAAACCAATTTTAATTTCTTTTTGCGCATTAATTTCACCGACAATGTCCTTGTCGATGCCTGCCATAATGCGAAGTAAGGTAGATTTTCCAGAGCCATTTAAACCCAAAATCCCAATTTTGGCGCCATAAAAGAAAGAAAGTGAAATATCTTTTAAAATCTCGCGTTTAGGAGGCACAATTTTACCAACTTTGTGCATTGAAAAAATATGTGGGGGCATAAGCTACCTTTATTAAGTTAGTTTCTTAAAACTTTTGAACCAAAGCAAATTCTGCTAGAGTATACCGAGTTATCTGTCTTTTTTCTAGAGAGTAAGTAAAGGGGTGGTATTTATGCATATGATAAAGGGCTTGATTATTTTAGGAACAGTATTGCCTCTAGCGGGTTGTTGTCATGAGCCGCCCTGCACGCCTAAAGAAGCGCAAGCACGCCAAGACAGAATGTTACAGATGCTAGAAGATACCTCTAACCGTAATCAGAATCAGTTACCCAAAGCAAATGACGAACTTAAGGCCAGTTGGCGGGGCAGATCAACCTGTCCACCGCCAGATATGTCAACGGGGGATTAATCTGCCCAATCCAATTACTGCCGACATTCGGCGGGGGCGTATTTTTGAAGTCCTTCAGGTACAACTGCGCATTCCCAGATAACAAAATCTTGTTGTTCAAGACTGGGTCTTAATGTTATTTGCAAAGCAGGTTCTCTTGGCATAATCCCGAGTGCTTCAGAATTTCCCACAATCGTAATGCTGCCATCAGCAACCACGGTAATCCTTTGTGCCACACCTTGGTTTTCAATAACATTTGCGGTTGCGGGTCGTCCAGAGGCCAAAGCTTCAGTCACTGCAAGCTTACTTGGCTCTGCAAGGGCCATTAAATTCGAAACCTTGGCGCGAATAACATAATCTTTATACGTAGGGATCGCTACCATGGTGAGCACGCTAATGATAACAACAACAATCATTAATTCAATTAACGAAAATCCCTTATTTGTCATGTCAATACCTCCAATTTTTGTGAATGTGAAAATTGCGCCGAGTCTGCCAGAAGTGATGGAGTAGTGCAAGTAGTATTTCTGTTGTCGTTTGTAAATAGCTGTGGACTCCCTTATGAATTGCCCCCTTTGAGGGGGGCAGCGAACGAAGTGAGCTGGGGGGTGTTATTTTAGTGAATTAATTCTTGCGAACATCCCCCGCCGCTCTTAGAGCGTCGGCCCCCTATCAAAGGGGGCTATGTTTGAAGCAAATTGCATGGACTTGCGAGAGAAGGCCTCTCGCCATACAATGAGCGACTAAGTAAACCTATATGCCAATCAAGCCGGGGTAGCTCAGTTGGTAGAGCAACTGATTCGTAATCAGTAGGTCGGAGGTTCAACTCCTCTCCTCGGCACCAATCAAACCGGAGGACATGAAATGAAGGCATTAAAAATAGCGATTCATATTATTGCAGCAGGTTTATTCGTGATTTCTCTGCCTGTGTTTGCTCGTTTACCGACGCCTATCTCCCATCCAATTGATGTGCAAGAAAACGCTTGTCGCGAAAAAGCGGTAGATACTGTTTCAATACATGGTTGTGTACAACAATCCATCCGCGATTGGGATCAAGAATTAAATAAAATATATGAAAAATTAATGAAAAAGATTAATGTCGAATCGAAAAATGATCTTAAGAATTCACAAAAAAAATGGTTAATACAGCGAGATGCTGAATTCATTTTTTACCAAAAATATTTTGATACATGGGAAGGTACGCTCAGAATTGTTAGTCATGCGGCAGTAGTGCGTGATTTCATTAAGCATCGTGTACAGATGCTATATCAAATTTATGAGAGTGATGATTTTTCTGGTGATGATATGTCTGGCTATATATTTTGGGAGAAAATCTAAGCCCAAGAGCTAAAGGCGTCAGACGCTAACCTATCAACAATCTATACCTTTAATAGGCTGGCGTCTGACCCCATTGGTTGTACAACTAAAAAAATCGTTATTCAACATAACGTGCAGCATTGCATCGGCTTTGAAGTGATATTGCAATAGGGCTTCTTGAGACACTAAGAGGTTATTTATTAAGAACCAATTCAAGATAATTGCGAAACAGTCTGTTTCGCAATTTTAGTCTTAGGTTAAAATAAGGCGACTCCATTAGATGATAAGTTAGTGTCTGACACCGACCTATTTTTTTTCCATCGCTTTTTGTAAAAGTGCGGCTGTTTGATGGTGACCCCGAAGCTTTGCGATATCAATCGGTTTTAGGCCTCTGACATTTGCAATGGTGGGATCTGCTCCTTTATCTAAGAGCATCTGGATGATTTCATTATCACCATTGATGGCGGCCCAAAAAAGCGCTGTTCTTCCATCTGCATCTGTTTTATTGATTTCGGTTGTATTGCTGAGCAGAAGGGCAGCCATTTCTTTAAAATTATGTTCGGCCAACTTCTTTTCAGCCAAAGATTGCAGCAGCGAAACGGTTTCGCTATGTTTTTCTTTTTGAGCGATGTCTAAGGCAGTTAAGCCGCGGATATTCGCGATACTAGGATCGGCACCTTTTTCTAATAATAAATGAATGATTGCGGTATGACCATTTTTAGCTGCCCAAAAGAGCGCAGTTCTACCATCGTTATCTGTTTTATTCACATCAACATTATGTTGAAGCATTGAAAATATAATTTCATGAAAACCATTTTCAGCAGCTTCTTGCAGGGCTGTCCATCCTTGGGCATTGCCTATATTGGGATCTGCGCCTTCATTCAATAACATTTCTACAATATGCAGATGTCCATGACGTGCGGCCCAATATAGTGCAGTAGCGCCTTGATAATCGGTTTGATCTACTGGGATTTTACGCTCTAATAATAAATTCACAATCGCTGGGTTACCTATCATCGCGGCGGCTTGCAATGGATTTCTAAGATCTGTATGGGTAATAAGAGGATTGGCACCCACTTCGAGCAAAGTTTTAACTTTTGTGAAATCATCCGACCATATTGCGACCAACAATTCTAGTTCGGGAGAAAAAGGACGTTTAAAGCTTATTTTGTTATTTTTAGAGATATTATCATGATAATGAGCACCGTTTATATAGGGCTTTGAATCTTTGTATACAAGATAAGATTCAAATTGTTTGCCCGTATCAAGCATAATGCCGGCAGAGGCTAAATGTTGTATAGTATGTGTAATCATCTCCTGCATTTCGATTTTATTCAGCTTGTC
>CAZCHZ010000092.1:0-5968 GCA_964498615.1 uncultured Legionellaceae bacterium
TTATAGCGTAGACCAAGCCCCGATTTTCACGCACTTCCGACCAGAGGCGACTCGTAAATGCCTTGCCACCAAGGATATCGTTCAAAATCATCATGGGAAAATAATCCGGATCTTTAGAAGTAACCGCTTTTTGCCCAAAAACAACGCCACTTTGTGCTGACTCTTTGGGAATGAGGGTGATGTCTCCCGTAGTTTTGACTGTTAAGTCCGGGATTGAAAGTGATGATTCCTTTTCCGGTAGATTACCAAAGATTGCATCGATATAGCCTTTGATCTCGGCTTTTGAGACATTGCCAGAAACGACAACCACGAGGTTATTTCGCCTAAAACGATCTTGTAGGGCTTGTTTGATATCAGTAATTGTGATGGATTGGCGACCATCTAAGGTTCCCGCAGGGGGATTTGCATAGGGGTGATCTTGCATTAAATGCCGCATTAATATTTTATTTGCAAATTCAGTATTATCTGAATTTGCCAAACGTGAACCACTGGGATCATAGCTTTTCATTTTTGCCAGTTCTTTATTATCTAAAGCGAGATCATTAAAATAAATATTGAGAATATCAAAGGCACTTTTAAGATTTTCGGTGGGCGCTTTGAAACCAAAGGTAATATTATCCATTCCTACGGCATATTGTAATCCTTGGAGCACACCAAAACTCAGTAATTTTTTATTTAAAATGTTGCGTGTTGAGTCTGGCTTGGTGCGTTCAAACAACAGTTCTATCATTAAACTGCTTAAGCCTTCTTTGCCTTTGGGATCAATACTTGTGCCAACACCCTTAAAAGCAAATTGTATAGTGGTGAGATCGGTTGTTTTATCTTCGATATAAATCACATGAATATTTTTAGGTGTTTTAAAATGTTGAATATTCACATCGGCATAGGTATTTGAAGCCACGATACATAGTACGGTGGATAATAACCCTGCCTGGACAAGAAATTTAATGTTGAACCACTTGATGCGCATAGGCGGTTACCCCTGGGGCCTGCCCCAAAATATTTTTAGCTGCGGTTTGGATATCTTCTGTCTTGACGCTTTGAATAATATCCAACCAGTTTTCCAGATCTTCCAGTGAATAGCCCACCACTAAATTAGCACCAAAATAATCTGCCAATCCATGCAAGGAATCTAGACGATAGCGAGAATGAAATTGCCATTGTTGTTTGATGTTGTTTAATTCGGATTCACTAATCCCCTCATGAATGAGACGTCTAATTTCGGCATCTACACTGGCTTCTAAGAGCGGCAGATCTCCAGCATTAACAGGCGCTGCAGAGATTGAAAAAAGATAAGGATCTAGATAATGGCCGATATAAGTGGCTACGGTAGATTGTGCGATTTTGGGTCCCTCAACCAGTGCTGCATTTAGTCGACCAAAAGTACTATCTCCTAGGATATCTTGTAAAAGTGATAGAGAGGCTTCTGTTTTTCTATCTGTGGTTGTATGATTCGGTGCGCGGTATATACGGTGAAAATAGGTACCTATTTGCGGATCGCGCAATTCAATTTTTGCATTAATTTCCCGATGTACAGGCTCCGCTAGTCTTTGACGCGTAATGGCAGAAGCCTTGGGTATTTGGCCATAATATTTTTGAATCAAGGGTTTAAGGGTTTTAACCGAAACATCCCCTGCAATCACCAAAATGGCATTATTGGGCACATACCAGGTTTTGTAGAAATTTCTTGCATCGGTTGTGGTATAGCTGCGTATATGTTCTTCAAATCCAATGGTGGGTTTCCCATAGGGATGTTGCCAAAATAAAGCAGCATCAGCAGCTTCAAAAAGACGTTGGCTTGGGACTGCATCTGTTGTTTGTCTGCGTTCTTGTAAAACGACTTCTTTTTCCTTTTGCAGATCAGTTTCTGCAATGTTTAAATTTTGCATGCGATCTGCTTCCATTTCCATCACTTGGGCCAAAAATTCTTTGGCAATCGTGACAAAATAGCCTGTCCTATCTTGGTTAGTATTGGCGGTTTGAATGCCTCCTAAATCGTTAATGGTACGTTTGAAGGTGTCTCCAGGAAATTTAGCTGTACCCTTAAACATTAAATGTTCTATAAAGTGGGCAAGCCCAGTTTTGTCTGTGGGAGAATCCGCCGAGCCTACTTTATACCAGAGAGCATGGTAGACAACAGGTGCACGTGCATTAGGCAGAATGACTACTTGCAGGCCATTCTCTAAAGTATAAGCTTCGTAATGAAAATGCTCTTTCGCCAAAAGACTGGGGCTAAAAAAGGAGGTAAGCAAAAAAATTATAATGATTCGCTGTAAAAACATAGGCACATTGTATAGCCTTGGGCTTTTAAACACAAGAGGACCGCTTGCTGACGGCCATCTTTATAGTTAATTAACTAATTTATTAAAGTTTTGACAAGGAATTTTATATCGCTGGGATATTCGCAGACAATGGCGGCGTTGGTTTGTATCGCATTATCAATGCGCGCCAAACCTTGCTTTGCTTCAGTGGCAGCTTCGGCATTGCTGGAACTTGAAGCATCGCTATACCATTGTTTTGCTTCGGCGAGATCAATTTTGGTGCCTTTACCGCATTCATAAAGTCTTGCGATCTTCACTTGGATGCTGCCTTTATCCGCCGCGGTATTTAAGGCTGATTTATAATCAGCCATGGCGCTTAAATAGTAATTGTGTGCGTACTCGGCTTGTCTTTCACTTGAATGTTGATAGTAATCTGCCAGCATGGTTTCAGCATTGGGACTTTTCGCAACGGCAACGTAGAGTCTGGTACCTATCACAAATAATTCGGAATGAAATACAATGATAAGTATAATTAAAAGTGCGAGGGGCCATACAAAGACGCGACGTTGACTGCCATTCGTCATAAATACTCCTGCTCCCTAGTAAGAAAACTAATTACCAATTCCATATGCTTCGCGTCCATTAAAACATAGACTTCTTGTCAAAGTAAATAGTATCAAAAAGTAATAGTAGACTTGCGATAAAAAGTTGTGATACCATCTGTCTCGCAATTCCATAACTTAAGTTAGGAGATATTCTGTGTCTACGAGTAAGCGTGGCAAGATGGGCGCTCTGTTCCTGTGTGCATGTTTAGGAATGGGGATAATGTATACCGGATCTGCAATGGCGGCATCAGTTGTAAAAGCACTACCTCCACCAGAAGGTGCAGACTCTGGGCAAGGTTTTCCGCGTGTTGTAGCAGGTGTGAATCTGGGTGCCGCCGATATGGACCAGAGAACAAAAACACGAGAACCTGAAGGCCCAAAACTGAGGAGTAAGGGCGGATTCTCTTATGTAAATCCTAAAGATGAAAACTATTGGGTGAAATTTTCGGGTGTTGTCCGTTTAGATGAAACCGTCTTTATGGGCACTCAACGTGATAAGCAAAGTAATTATCCAAACAATATTGTGATTAGAAAAGCACAAATTGCTTTTGACGGTGGTGTGGGTCTCGATTGGGAATATACCCTGCAAATGAATTTCGAAGCCTTTAGGCCGAGATTTGACGATACTTGGGTTGCCTACGATGGCTTTGCACCTTACAACGAAGTCTTCATTGGACGGGTTCCCGGGTACTATTATGGTTTAGATAATGCGAATAGCGGAACATGGAATCCCTTTTTAGAGCGCAGCTTAGTTGCCAATGCTTTTTATCCGGGTGATGGTCTGGGGGTGATGACCGACTTCTTTGGTCCGCACTTTGGCTTAACCTTGGTAGTTTCTCAACCTGATCACGGGATCTCTCCCTTAGGAATTCCGATTTCACCTGGCGCTGGTGTACCTTCCGGTGCGAATGATAGGTGGAGAGGGATTGCACGTTTAACAATTGCGCCTGTGAATGCACCAGGAGATATATGGCATTTTGGGGTGTCAGCGGCCTATCGTTCACGGGACAGTGAAATACGAAGGGCTATTGGAACAACACCCAGCAGTACAACCGGGAGGCGGGGCGTCCTTGTGAATGTGAATGGCTTAGTGAACACGGCGAACCGTGCCTCTCAGTTTGCAATTGAAGCTGCAAGACAATGCGGTCCTTTTATGTTAGAAGGTGAATACCAGGCTTTGGCCCTCCATAGGCCACAAACGTCTGCGGGAACAGTAAAGTTCCATGGTTGGAACATTCAGACAAGATATTTGCTCACTGGCGGTTATCATGAATACGATGTTCGAGATGGTGGCTTTGGTGGGGTGACCCCCATTCCTGAATGCGGTGGCGCTTGGGAAGTGGCGGCACGTTACGATTATGTCAATTTAGATGATAAAGACGTTCATGCTGGTGTTGAACATGATTTCACCTTGGGGCTTAACTGGTTTGTCAATGATAATGTGCGTTTATCATGCAATTACATCAAGGCAAATATTCTCCCAGCGATTAACCAACCACAACCAAGACGTTGGTTAGATATCATTGGATTTAGAGTCCAGTTTAGATTTAAATAGCACAGGGGTCATTCCGAGCAGAGCGCTTCGCTTTGCTCGGAACGACATTGAATATCTCCGTCTGCAAATTTAATATTTAATCTGGCATTCGCTTTTATTTTTTTCACAGTTCGAACAATTTCACCCGTTGCAGCAAGTGATACAATGGCATAACCACGACTTAAAGTGCCTAAGGGGCTAATGGCTTCTAGTGCGCGTAAAAGGCTTTGAAATTGTGTTCGTTTATTTCGTAAATAAGGTTGCATGCATACATATAATCTTTTTTGTAAAGCTTGCAATTGTTGCACTTGTAATTGGATAGCTTCACGCGGATGTCTAAGACGTTTGCATAAATTATCTAAACTTTGTGCGCGATATTGTAGATGTTTGGTGATGGCATGAAAAAGTCTGGATTCAAATAAACGAAAATATTTCAACACTTCGCTTTGATGCGGGCTGATGAGTTCGGCTGCAATGGAAGGTGTAGGGGCTCTTTTATCGGCTACAAAATCTGCGATAGTAAAATCAACTTCGTGTCCCACACCAGACACAATGGGTATTTTACTTTCAAAAATGGCTCTGGCGACCATTTCTTCATTAAATGGCCATAAATCTTCGAGACTGCCACCGCCACGTGCCAGAATTAACACGTCACAAAGGGGGTATTGGTTTGCGAATGCGAGTGCGCGCACAATTTCAGGAGCCGCATCCGCGCCCTGCACTTTAGTAGGATAAATGGATACAAGTGTTTGCGGAAAACGTCTTTTTAAAACACTTAAAATGTCTCGGATAGCAGCGCCTGTGGGGGAAGTGATCACACCAATATGTTGGGGAAAAGGGGCTAAGGGTTTTTTCCATTGTTCATGAAAAAGGCCTTCTGCTTCTAATTTACGCAATAATTTTTCATAGGCTTGTCGCAGTAAACCGTCTCCGGCCATGGCCATTTCTTCAACAATGAGTTGATAATCGCCTCTGTCTGGATAAAGGCTAACTTTGGCTCTTACTTGCACTAAAAGACCATTACGAGGTTGGAAATTGAGGGCTTTAGCTTGATTTCGAAACATTGCAGCGCGCACTTGGCATTTTGCATCTTTCAAGGAAAAATACAGGTGCCCGGAAGTGGGGCAGGCAAGATTAGAAAGCTCGCCTTCCACCCAAATTTGCCCAAAATGTCCCTCCAAGAGCTTTTGCGTACTTTGGTTTAATTGAGAGACTGTAAAAATGGTTTTTTCCATTGCGAGATGTCCAATGCTCTGGTATGGTTCTAGAAAATCAAACTATTTAGGCATTTTATATGATATCCACGGAAAACCCTAGTTCTTCCTTAATCCTTGATGATGAATACTGGATGCGTCATGCCCTAAAGCTTGCCCAAAGGGCAGAAGCCTTGGGCGAAGTGCCCGTGGGAGCGGTATTGGTGTTAGATAACAAAATAATAGGTGAGGGCTGGAATCAACCCATCGCATCGCATGATGCAAGCGCCCATGCCGAGATAGTCGCCATGAGACAAGCAGGACAGTTTCTTGCGAACTATCGCTTACTGAACACGACCCTCTATGTCACCTTAG
>CAZCHZ010000093.1:0-5963 GCA_964498615.1 uncultured Legionellaceae bacterium
CTTTTGGTGTCAACATATAATCGGTTAGCAAATGAACATGATACTGAGTAAAAGCACTTCTATTACTAAAGGTAATGCCGCTTTGATAGGCAGAGTGTTTTTCTAATTTCACTAGTGCAAGATCGGGTGAGGAAGCTTGCTCTTCTAATTCCATCGCGGTTTTCTTTTCTAACTTTGCTTGCGCTTCGAAAACATCTTTGCCTGATACTTCTGTTGATGTTGATGAGCTTGAGCTCTCTATTTGTGCAGCCATATCTTCCTCTCGTTTAGGGTGGTTTGTGAACGATGATGGCATATGATAACATGTTGTTATATTTTAAACAATAATTCAGTTAATTGAACATGAAACTCAAGAGCTTAGGCAATGTCCAAATTACAAAGCTGTTTTATCAGCGTGAAAAAACAAAACGAGAACAAGATCAAAAAAGACTGGTTTTTGCTCGTATTCAATTTTATATTGCATGATATATATCTATGGTTGTTGCCTGTTTTCAAAACGTGCCCTGCATTCGGGGCTTAGTGTTTTAGGATCAATTTTTTCATTTTCCGCTTTAATTTGATCTACCAATTCTTTTTCATGCGCTTTTAAAATTTTTGTGCCAATTTGCATTCCGGCCATGGTTAACTGCGGTAATTTTTCTAATGTTTTTTGTCCAACTGGCGTGTTGTAAAATTTTGCAATTTCATTTAATTCATTTTCCGTAAATGCTGCTGTATACATTTTGATAAAGTCATCTTTAAAATATGCCCAGCTAAAATATTTTTGATAAAATGCCCTTAATACTTTTTCATATGGCGCAAGACAAGGATCCGTTGCAAGTTGAGATCTTAAAATTTCTTCGGTGAGATGAGATAATGTCGTTTCAAGTTTCATAGATTTCAACATATTTTCTGCAGCAGCATTATGTGTACTTTCAGAAGCGATGCAAAGACCACTATGAACCATCACCATAGCAGTCACCAACATAACTATTAATTTCATCACTTCCTCCAAGTATATTAAAAGGGATTCAGTTTCGACTAGCTAACTTCAGTTTGACATTGACTTCGTTCCCTGTCAAGTTAACTGTCACTTTTTTGACATTTTATTAAGCCCTTTATCTCAATAAATTTCTAGATATGCCGATAGAGATATATGAATTACTTTATAGGTATGCGGTATGTCTACACCCAAAGTACACCTTGAATTCATGCGAAAACCGTTTACAATTCAAAATGTCTTAGAAAATTTATACAAAGATGTAAGCGCATTAAATATTACCCAGGACCCTGGAAATATTAAAATTTTTGTAAAAGCCATTGAAGACATTAAAGATAAATTTAATATGGAAAATCTCAAGGCTGCTCAAAAATGGTTTAAGCCACGTAAAGAGGCATACGATAAATTCATTAACAGTTTAAAAGAAATCGATGACACCTTGTCTGATAGTGAAAAAGCAAAATATGGAGATTTGATTCAAAACATCCAAATGGCTTACAAAATGGGTGGGATTTATGGCTTTAATGATTTTATTGGTCGAAATAAATCCGATATCGATGAATTGCAACAAGTCATGAATCGTAATCGTATTTTTGGCACCTGGACACTATCTCCTATCGATCCAAAGATTTTTCAATCACCGCCACCAGACATACTGAAAGCTATATATAAATTAATGGGAGTGAGCGAACAGGATTTAAAAAATATTCATAAAACGCCCGATTTAGTTTTAGCAACCAAAGGGCGTGGTACTGGAGATGCGTTATTTGCTGGCATCTTACTACAGTATTTGGATGAACTGAGTAAACACATTACAAATCTTACACTTCCAGGGCTGGTTGCGCTTGTCCCCAAAGGAACGATATCTAAAGCAATTCAGAGCTATGCTGAACAACTCCGAGATCAAGAAAAAGAAGCCTTACAACGCCAATCAGAAGAGCAAAAACGCCAAGCAGATAATGCTGAGCGGCAAAGACAAATACAAAGCGCTATTTCTGCATCACAAGCCGCAATACAAAAAGCACCCAGTATGACTGCTACACCAACAGTCTCAGAACCTCCAAAAGCATCTCAGCAGGTAGCTCCTCATCCAATTGAAGGATTGCTGATAAATCTTAAACCCATTCCTATTGTAAGACTAACAGAAGATGAAGCAGAAGAAGAAACGGAATTTCAATATCCAATAAAAAATCAATATGCAGAATGGCTAGCAGTAGCACAAGAAGCACAGCAACTTAGCGCTGCTCCTAAACCTACAAAACCAGATCCCCGAGAACGAGATGTGGAATTCTTACAAAATGTTATGAAACTTGTTGCAGAACAAAACAAAAAGTCTTTGACTGGCGAGCAAAGTGCCGGGATTATCTTCGGCGCTTTGACATTACTTGAAAAAACATTATCTAAAGAAAAGCAAGGAATAGAAACCAGCGCATTATTAGATTACATCAGGCATATTAAAGATAATAACGAAAAAGCTTTCCAGAATTTTCAGCGTCCAGAACAACTAGAAGCAGCGAATAAATTATTAGAAGCATTTGTTTTAGATCAAAAAAACATAGATTTTTTCAAAGACTTCATTTGGAAGGGGAAAGACTATCAGTCTTTAGCGTACTTAGAGGCAATTCTCGGGAAGGAACAAACGAGAGCACGTCCTCAGGTTGTTACTTTCATGAAACATGAAATTCCTGCGACAATGACCACACCAACGCCTAGTCCTCCTACGCCGCCCACGAAAGATAATGGCAAAAAAAAATCGGGTGTCGGCCCTCGCAAAAAATTTTAAATTATACTACAGGATTAACATCAAGTTCGTAATTCACAGAAGGCAGGCCAAAGCCAAAGAGTTTTAGAAAATCTGCTTGATAACCTTTGAAATCTGTCAATTCGTAAAGATTATCCGTATTGACTTTATCCCAAAGCGCTTCAACCTTCTTTTGAATTTCAGGCTTTAATTCCAAATCATCCACACGAATACGCCCCACCTCATCTTGATTCATCTTGCCCTGACCATAAAGTTGTGTTGAAAACAGACGATACACTTGTTCGATAGCATTTTCATGAACACCTGCCTCTTTCATAACTTTATACAATAAGGCAATATATAAAGGCATTAAGGGAATGGCAGAACTTGCTTGAGTAACGATAGCTTTCATCACCGCAATATAAGCCTGACCCTGATGCGATTGTAGATGTTTATTCAAGGCCTTGGCTGCTCTATCTAAATCAATTTTTGCGCGTCCTATGGCAGCATGTCCATAAATAGGCCAAGTTAATTTATCGCCGATATAAGTATAGGAAACTGTTTTGCAACCCTTGGCAAGTAAATTGGCTTTATCCAAAGCATCGATCCACATTTCCCAATCTTCACCGCCCATTACTTGAACGGTTTCGGCAATTTCTTCATCCGTTGCAGGTTCGATGGTGATAGTTTTGACTTCTGCCTTATCGGTATCAAGTGTTTTTCCGGTAAACGCTCTACCAATGGGTTTTAAAACAGATTTTGCCGTATGTCCTGTGCGCGGATGTGTACGTTTTGGAGAAGCTAAACTATATACCACAAGATCAACTGGTCCAAGTTCATCTTTCAAAAGCTGAATCGTTGTAGCTTTGATAGCATCAGAAAATGCATCGCCATTAATACTTTTTGCATACAAACCTTCTGCGCTTGCAGCATGTTCAAAAGCCACAGAATTATACCATCCAGCGCTGGCTGTGTGATCTTCTGCAGGTTCTTTTTCAAAAAAAACACCAAGCGTTGCTGCACGGCTTCCAAATGCAGCGCTAATGCGAGAAGCAAGGCCATAGCCAGTAGAAGATCCAATAATTAAGACTTTTTTGGGGCCATGGGGAATAGCACCACGACGTTTTACATAATTTATCTGCTCAAGGACATGTGCCGCACAACCCAAGGGATGAGCAGTGGTACAGATAAAACCCCTGACTTTTGGTTTAATAATCATAAGAAACCTTCCTTACCTTCGATGAATAGCAAATCAGACCATTATATCGAATCTATACGGCATTTTCAAATTCGAAGAGTATATCCGACTTTGCATATACCCGCGTAATTTTCGCACCATCCCACACATAGGCCAGATGCTGGGTTTGCTTTGGAATCGAAATTGCTGTAGCCCGCAATGCTGCAACACAAAAACCACCGGGATGTCGCATGCTATTATACACAATGCCAAAAGACCCCTGTTCTTTAAGGATTTTTGATAATGCTTGCGAAGGGGTATAATCGTTCGGATCATGACAGTGTAGATACTGTTTTTTGTCTCTGATGTCATGCAAGGGTTTTAATATCTTCCCCACATAAACACGCATATCGATAGTACCTGCTGCTTCATGGGTATAGCCTAAAAATTGTGCTCGCGAATATACAGTTTCTAAAATAGCTGTTTTAAATTCTTTTGATGCATAATACACCCCATAGGCGCCATCGGTAAATCGACTAGGTTTGCCTATATGCGTAAATGCTGCCATGATGATGCTGGCGCCTGGTCCTGAAATTCTATCCTCAGATCTGATTAATTGCAGATCTCCGGCTTCTTCACGTAAACGATCATTTGTGAGACTTTCTAAGTAAAATGCAGCCTCCATTTCATGTGGAGCGACTATTTTTTCAAAAAAATTGATAGGCATATATTTAGAAGGAATAATACGATATTGTTTATCCCAATCTAAAGTTACCGTATTGGGTAGCGTTTTCATATAACTAACAGCCACGTTCTGCATCAAGGTAACGACGCACATCGGCCAAATCGAGCACTCTGCCCGCCAACATTTTTTGCAAAGCCGTTCCCCCATTAAAAAGTGGGGCAAAATTGGGTTTCCGGGGCCATTCATTCACCGCATCATCACTGGGCAGGAGAATTTGTAAAGCTTTATAAATGCCCAGAAGATAAGAAATCCGCTCTAGGGTATCTCGAGAAAGATGCCCCTGTCTTTCTTTTTTCCATTTGAAGAAGGTTGAGCGCGCTGGGTTTCCAAGTAAAATTTGTTCTTCTTCAGTTGTTAAGTGCCAGAGCTCGGTAATATTAAAAAAGGCATTCAATGCCGTGCTGGCAAGCTTTTCAGGCGCTATTGGAGAATGATGCTTGTGTAGCTCTGTCATAAGCGTCCCCTTAGTAAGTCCGGTTTTAGACTTAATATAAATTATAGTCTATTATCAGACCAAAATAAATACTGTTTTAATTTACAGCCATTGCGTAACTGTATTACCTGGGAATATGCTGTTTTGGTGTTATTTTGAAACATTTTATTTTAATGATACAAGGAGGTTAGAAATGTCAGCAGATTTGAGTGCCAAACTTAGTCATAATGCAGATCTGCATGCTTTAAGCAAAGCATTCGAAGCATATTTAGTACATGTTGATGGAGTATATGTTGATGAAGATAAATTCAGAAAATATCCGTCTACACCGTTGATTAGAGCATGCTATATACAATTATCTTCTGGCAAAATTGATGAGAAAGTGCTCGCAGAATCCCTAACAGGGATCAGGGCTGCATTAAATAGCGAACATGGTTTTCCGGACACCTTGGATGGTACGATAGGAAATATGTTATTTTATATTGATCAATTGCAAAATCGCGTCAAACAACCAAAAAGTATAGTAAGACAAACCATCAAATCACCACTGCCAACCCCGCCAACATCACCTCTAATCTTAAGCAACACAGCTCCCCAATGCGTCAGCGCAGCTGCACGTAAGAAATCTAATGCCTCATTTTATGCTGCATTACACAGACGCGAAGCTTCAGATCTGCCTCCTACAGAGGACAGTGTTTTTTCTCATTCACGCAATTCAAGTACGGGAGAACAGATGTCTTTGCCTCCAAACAAAACCCCTTCTCCCTCATGCGTATCATCGAGAAGCAGCGCATCTTCCTATGAGGAGATGTCTCCAGGTTCATCCCCTGCAAGCTCCCCAGCTTTGTCTCCCAGTTCTCGAACCTCAGATCCTAGCGTGATAGCATT
>CAZCHZ010000094.1:0-5961 GCA_964498615.1 uncultured Legionellaceae bacterium
CTGTCTTCGAGGCAGGGAATTGTCAAACGCATCAAAGTAGATAATGTTGAAGAAGAAATCTTATTGGCAGCTACGGTGGCTTTGCATTGGCAGCAAAATGCCCCACACAGTCGTATTGCTATCGTGGTGCCAGATTTATCTGCCTGCCGCAAAGCCGTTGTACGTATTTTTAAAGAACATATGAATGAAACAAATTTTAATATTGCAGCACCGATTTCTTTTATCAATTATCCAATGATTGAGGCGGTACTCTTGGCTTTGAGACTTTTCAGTCCCCAATTGTCTTTAGACGATGTCAGTTTATTTTTACGATCACCTTTTTTTAAGGGCGGCATGACAGAAAACTTAAGTCGTGCGATCCTGGATGCTGATTTGCGAAAACAGGGTGCAGAAACTTTATCTCTTGCCTACTTAAGCGGTTTACCTTTAATGACAAAATATCTTAATCCCTGTCTTGAAATATTACCGACATTAAAAGGAAAACAGTTATCAACAAAATGGCGTCACTGTATTCAAACCATACTAGAAAGCTTGGGTTGGCCAGGCGATCGTGCCTTAAACTTGGATGAATCACAGCTATATGAAAAATGGCAATCATTGTTATTAGCTTATCAAGAAGCAGCCTCGGTGCTGGGAGAACATTCATTTGCTGAAGCGCTGGCACATCTAAGACATCTTCTAAAAGAAACCGTATTTTTACCTAAAACCATTAATCAGCATGCGCCCATTCAAGTCCTGGGATTGTTAGAAGCTTTAGGTTTGCCTTTTGATTATCTCTGGGTGATGGGTTTGCATCAACAATCCTGGCCAGCAGGATCGAGTCCCAATCCTTTGATTCCTTTAAGTTTGCAAAAAAAACTCGGCTTACCCAGAAGTTCATCTAAACGAGAATATCTCTTTGCAATTGACGCAACCGAGAGGCTGTGTAAAGCACCTGTTGTGATTTTTAGTCAAGCCTCATTAGTGTTGGACGAACCCAGAGAAGAAAGTCCCTTATTAACAGCATTTCCTCTCGTCAGCATCGAAGCTTTGGGCATTCCTAGTCTTCAGTCCTCGTTTCAAAAGCAATCTGAGGCTGAAAAGACGCCACTTGCATCAGAACAACATAATTTTGAAGAATCCGCACCAAAGTTAGGCAGGGATGAAAAATTGAGTTTGGGGGCGCATACCTTGAAGCTACAAACGCTTTGTCCTTTTCGTGCTTTTGCTGAAACCCGTCTTTTGGCAAAACCACTTGAAAAGGTTGCGATTGGGTTACGTGCCAAGGAAAGAGGAGACATTGTTCATCAAATACTGTGTGCGTTTTGGCAAGATGTTAAAAATAAAGCCGGATTAGAAAGCCAATCTGAAGCGGTATTGGATGCTTATCTTCACAAAAATATTGCTTCTGTCTTGTCTCGTTTTCAGCGACAAAATAAAGCACGTTTAAAGGATACTTATCTTCAATTAGAACATGCGCGTTTACATTCATTGTTATCAAGTTTATTGGCTCTGGAAAAAACACGGGATGATTTTGAAGTCATCGCAAGAGAGCAATCGAATGAGATTTCAATTGGTCCTTTAAAATTTACAATCCGCATCGATAGAATCGATAAAATATCCAATGGGGAAGAAGTGCTGATTGACTATAAAACGGGCCAGGTAGAAACGGCAGCCTGGTTTGCAGATAATATACAAGAACCCCAGTTGCCCTTATATGCTGTGACCAGGGAAAAAGCACCTGTCGGATTGATATTTGCTATTGTTCGTGCAGATGGTGTAAAATTTCGTGGTATTGTGAATACATCTCGATGCGGCATTCCTGGCGCGAAACAATTTTCTGCGCTCAGTTTTGAAAAAGCGCGTACTTGGAACGAACAACAAAGGCTTTGGCGAGAAAATTTAGAAAATCTTAGCGCTGCATTTTATGAAGGCATTGCAAAAGTAGCGCCCTTGCAGGGGGAAGTGACATGTCGATTGTGCGATCTAAAACCCCTATGTCGCATTGGATCTAAAATGGAGCAGGTATGAAACTGTATTATTCTAGAGGCGCATGTTCCTTCGCCGTCAGGATTCTTTTGCATGAAATGAAGATACCTGCTGAATTTGAAAAAGTGGATCTTAAAACCAAACAAACAGAAAACGGCGAGGATTTTTTAAAAGTAAACCTCAAAGGTACCGTGCCTGTACTGTTATTAGATAATGGGGAAATACTTACCGAAAATGCGGTGATTCACCAATATCTTGCAGAAAAGTACGCCAATATACAGCTGTTACCCTCGATTGGCGATTTTAAACGCTATCGTGTTTTAGAAGGCTTAAATTTCGTGGCAACAGATCTCCATAAGGGTTTTGGGCCTATTTTTAATGCAGATGTCCCTGATAAGCTAAAAGATGAGATATTTAAACCAAAACTACTTGCAAAAGCCCGTATATTAGATGAAATGCTGAGTAAACATCAATATTTATGTGGAGATACCTATACGCTAGGTGATGGTTATTTGTTTACCATTTTAAGGTGGTATAAGGGCATGAAAATTGATATCTCTGCTTTAAAATATCTGTCTCGTTATTTCGACGAGCTTGCAAAAAGACCGGCAATTGTTCAATCTCTTAAAGAAGAAGGCTTGACAGCAAATTGATCTGAAAAAATATACAATATTTCATCAGTGGGTTCTAGCCGTATTTTAAGTCTGACTATTTTAGCGTCAGACGCTAAAATAGTCAGATGTTTTAGTTGGCCACCTACATTTTTTGGCAGGTTGTTGGCCTACAAAACATCAGGGCATTTGGCTATGTTCTTTTGAATGGATTTATGAGACACTCTACTTTCAATCTCCAAACCGTTAATTCGGTTTTTTCGCCCAGACCTTCGGGTCTGGGTTTTTTTTCATTTAATTTTTTTCTTGAAAAATAGTGTAAAGTCACATATGCTGTTTTTTTATGAATGACATCAAGGAGTCATGATGAGTAATAACGCCAAAAACGCTCAGTCCTGTGCTTTTATGGGAAAAATGTGTCAATGCTTTTCTGAAGGCAGGCTTTTAAATGTCCTTGTGGTATCCCTATCTCTCTTATGCATTCTATTGGCAGTGATTGCCCTCTGTTTGACTATTATTAGCCTATTTACCGTTTCCTCCATTACTGCCCTTGGCGTGGGTGCTATCACTGCCCTGCCTTGGTTAGTTGTCGGTTTATCAGCTTTGCTATTTGTGAGGCGTTACGTAGCTAAATAACTGCATATTGCTACTCAGTTCATTTTTTTATAAAAAATTTAGTTCTTGGCTAAGTTTTGTATATATAAATCGACTAAGCGATACAATGTGACATATTGTTCTGGCTTGGCCACCATATGGAAGCGCTGTAGTGAAAGCTCCATCACCATTTTTTCAATGCTAATTTCCAGATCCTTGATGGCCGTACCTTTTGCCAATTTTTTATCGATCTCTTGTAATAATAAAAAGCCCGCAATAAATGTGCCTGTGCGACCCACGCCACCATGACAATGACAGGCTAACAAACCGTTTTTAGGATCGTAATCTTCACGCACTTTTAAAATGAGATCTAATAAAATTTTTGGATTGATCCCGTGATGGTCAAGCCAATTCTCTATGGCATAATAACGCATATCATATTTTTCATAGGTATTGTTTTTGGCTGTTGCTTTTTTGTTAGGCAAATTAAGATAAACTTTATTTGTTTTCATATCAACGCTAAGGTTATTCTTCCAATAGGGGTAACATTTTACCTGTGCATTTTCTCTTTCAGGCGTTAAGCGCACTAACTGCGTTACACGATGGTTTTGTAAAAGTCTGAAGAAGTTAGGCGTAAGGTTCACAGAAGGGGCTTCCAAAGCCAAAAAGCGTTGTCCATTCATCATGATGGTGCTGGAATTGTAAGACCCATCTGTTTTATTGTAATCGAAGGCAATAACATGCGTACCTCTAAAGTAGCCTTTATCTAATAAATCTTGGGCAAGCATAAAATCGGGTCTGGAAATAAGTGTTTTATGGTTGATATCAGAATACCAAGCATTTTCGCGCCAGATTTTAATATCTTGAAATTCTTCTAGAATTTCGTGTTTAGGTCGATTAGCTTGCCAATTTTTAAAACGTCTGCCCTTTAAAAAAAATTTTGTTCTGTCTTTAATGCCTTTTTGTATTTCTGCATAACGTGTTTCGCGATATACTGTGGGCAGGCTTGGGAATTCTTGTATTTTCCTGGGGTTAGAGGTTAGGGTGTTGCTTTGGTTTTGTGTAGATATTGCAGGGGTTTGTGATATTGTCTTTTCTTTGGCTGTATTTGAGTATACAACTTGGCTAAGGCCTAGGATTAGGATGATACTAATGCATTTGCTTTGGATCTTCACGGGAGAAACCCTCTGTTTTTAAATTTTGTATCTTGAATTAATATTCTACCATCATGAGTCATCCAAATTCAATTGCCTAGGCGGCAAAAAAGCTGGTTAAATGTATAGTTATTTTTATGGTTACTACTGAAAATTACCTTCAAGATCATGCACTACGCCAAGAGGCCTTAGATATTAGGCGTTCATTTATCGTCCAGGCCCCAGCCGGTTCTGGGAAAACGGGTCTTTTAACCCTAAGATATTTGCGACTCCTGTCCTCCCTTGAAAAAGAACCTGAAGAATGTCTTGCGCTTACATTTACGCGCAAGGCAGCACTTGAAATGAAAGAACGCATCTTGCATGCATTAAAGTCTGCGCTGAATGATACGCCACCCACAGATCCTTATGAATTTAGCTTCTGGCAATATGCAAGAGCGGCTTTAAAACAAGATAAAACCCGAGCTTGGAATTTATTATTGCATCCAGAGCGTTTAAAAATACAAACGATTGATGCCTTTTTGGCAGGTCTTGTGAGACAAATGCCTATTCTGTCTGGTTTGGGAACAGATTTTTCTATTTCAGAAAATGCGCAACCTTTTTATAATGAGGCTGCGCGTTATCTATTAAAAAATTTGGAACATAAAACAGCCTATGCTGAGAGTTTGCGCTGTTTGCTAAGTCATTTAGACAATAATCTTGCGGTCATAGAACGCTTATTGGCAGAGATGTTGGCTAATCGCGAACAATGGCTACCCTATGTGATGTCGAGAGAGCCAATCGAGGCAAGTCGTATTGTCTTAGAAAGGGGTTTGCAGGCTGTTATTCTGGAAACTTTACAACACCTCATGCAACATTTGCCCAATAATTTTCAAGAGATTTTGAACTTGGCCGAATTTGCAGCCTCTGTGCCTGGACAGTTCGTTTCTGGATTAAGCGCAACCTTGGATGATCTGCCGAAATGGTTAAGTTTAAGTAAGTTATTATTAACGCAAAATGCGACTTTACGCAAAACAGTGACAAAAGCAGAAGGGTTCCCTGCGCCCGTCAATGCCAGCACCAAAGAAGATAAAGCTTATTATAAGCTCATGAAAATGCGGATGGAAAATGTGCTCTCGGATCTAGAAAAAAACCCTGAATTCATAGCAGGTTTGATTGCTCTACGGGCTTGTCCTGCGCCTCAATATGATGAATCGCAATGGCTGCTTGTGAAGGCATTGCTTAGACTTTTACCTTACCTGGTTGCAGAATTAATGTTGATATTTCAACGTGAAAATCAAGTGGATTTTATTGAAATATTGTTGGCAGCAAGTAGGGCTTTGGGTGCAATGGAAGATCCCAGTGATTTAACCTTGAAATTAGATTACAAAATTAGACACATTTTGGTCGATGAATTTCAAGACACCTCTATTCCGCAATGGCGTTTGTTAGAAAAACTCACGGCAGGCTGGCAGCCAGGAGATGGTCGCACTTTATTATGGGTAGGCGAACCTATGCAAACCATTTATCGATTTAGACAAGGCGAGGTGGGTCTTTTTATCAAAGCCATAAACAGAGTGTTAGGGGAAATTACTTTAAATTCACTAAACTAAATAAAAAATTTTAGCTCGGATAAAGTTTTAAACAATTGTGTAAAA
>CAZCHZ010000095.1:0-5957 GCA_964498615.1 uncultured Legionellaceae bacterium
CAAACCATTTACGATATTGTTTGGTTAATGCATTTTTAGGTTCGTTTAAAATACTCACCAACGCTTTTTCATCTAATTCATCCAATGTGGTGACAATGGGTAATCTACCCACAAATTCAGGAATCAACCCGTACTTGATGAGATCTTCTGGTTCAACTTGTTTAAGCGTTTCGCTAATGGATTTTTTATCATCCTTACTCGAGATTTCAGCTGAAAAACCAATGCCGCTTTTATCAGAGCGTTGTCGAATAATTTTTTCTAAACCGGCAAAAGCACCACCACAAATAAATAAAATACCCGTGGTGTCGACCTGTAAAAATTCTTGTTGAGGATGTTTACGCCCTCCCTGAGGCGGAACAGAAGCCATGGTACCTTCAATTAATTTCAACAATGCCTGTTGCACACCTTCACCAGAGACATCTCTTGTGATCGAAGGATTTTCAGACTTACGTGAAATTTTATCAATTTCATCTATATACACAATGCCCATCTGGGCCTTTTCAACATCATACTCACATTTCTGTAAAAGCTTTTGGATAATATTTTCAACATCCTCACCTACATAGCCTGCTTCTGTCAGCGTTGTGGCATCCGCAATCGTAAAGGGCACTTCGAGCAACCTGGCCAAAGTTTCTGCTAATAAGGTTTTACCAGAACCTGTGGGGCCAATGAGTAAGATATTACTTTTGCCTAATTCAACATCATCATCTTTTTCTTTTACCCCGACTTGCAGCCGTTTATAGTGGTTATAGACTGCCACCGATAAAACCCTTTTGGCATGGGTTTGCCCAATCACATATTGATCGAGTATTCGGTGAATTTCACGTGGGGTGGGGAGTTGCGCGCTTTCGGTGGGTCCTCGTTTTTCTTCGACTTCTTCACGAATAATATCATTGCATAACTCTACGCATTCATCACAAATAAACACAGAGGGACCCGCAATCAGCTTTTTAACTTCATGCTGACTCTTGCCACAAAACGAGCAATACAGTGGCTTTCCATCGTTTCTTCCGCCTTGATTGCCTGCCATAGTTCCCCCCGTTTATTGAATAGCGCTCTTAAAATCCGCCTCTATCTGAACATGAGGGCGACACGTGCATATTTCAAGTTTGACAGCAGTTTTACAAGGAGGTTCACTAACTTCATCTTTCTACCATCACTGAGTCTATTAAACCATATTCGCAAGCTTCTGGGCCCCCCATAAAGTTATCTCTGTCTGTATCCTTTTCAATACGGGTGACTGGCTGACCTGTATGTTTAGCCAGTATTTCATTCAATTTATGTTTTACTTTTAAAATTTCCCGTGTATGAATTTCTATATCTGTGGCCTGGCCTTGAAATCCCCCCAGGGGCTGATGGATCATCATACGAGCATTGGGCACACAATGTCGTTTACCCTTTGTCCCGCCTGCCAGCAATAAGGCCCCCATGCTACATGCCTGTCCAATACATAAGGTACTAATATCGGGTTTAATAAACTGCATGGTGTCATATATTGCTAAACCCGCGGTCACTGCCCCACCGGGTGAATTAATATAAAGCGAAATATCTTTATCTGGATTCTCAGATTCCAAAAACAAAAGTTGTGCAATAATCAGATTGGCACTGTAGTCCTCTACAGGCCCAACTAAAAAAACCACACGTTCCTTAAGCAAACGCGAATAAATATCATATGCACGTTCGCCTCTGGCGGATTGTTCTATAACGATAGGCACTAAGCCCACCGCCTGCATGTCTGGCATTTACTTCCCCTCCTCTTTTATTTTACCTCTTGTCCAAACAAGGCTTCCATTGTCGTAGGTGTAACGACTATCTTTGCCTGATTTTTCACCCAATCAAATGCTTGATCAATTAATACTGCTCTACGCACACCAGAAAGCAAGTCCTCAGACTCACTATACATACTTTCTAGAAAATCTGCGTTTCCAAAATGTTTGACTAACCCTTCAATTTTAGCACGAACTTTGACATCGTCAGGAACAATGTTATTCAATACGATAACTTTGTTTAAAATTAATCCCAGCGCAACCCGTTTTTCGGCCCCAGGTTTAAGATCGGGATGATGACAAGCACCCTCTGCCCTATCTCCCCTCTTTTGATGAAAATCTTCATGCATCGCTGTCATTTCTTGATTGACGAGGGCTTCTGGCAAGGATAGGGGATGCAATTTTACTAAGGCATCAGCAATATTCTCTTTCAGTTTTGCTGCTTTTATTTCTTCAATCTGGGCCTCAAGACCTTCACGCACTTTCTTTCGAATATCTTGGATTTGGGCTGTGCTTGCTCCAATTTTTTTGGCAAAGCCTTCATCTATGTCACCTAACTCTTTTTCCTCGACTTTATGTATCTGAACTTTAAATTGCACAGGTTTTCCTGCCAATTTCTCTATACGCCAGGTATTTGGAAAATGTAAATCGAGCATTTTTTCTTCCCCTGCAGAAGAACCGATTAATCCTGCCTCAAAGCCCTCAATAAACATTTGGCTACCAAGGATCACCATCACATCTTTACCTTGATTGTTTTCATAAGGCTTGCCATTTAAGGTACTTTGATAATCGATAGTGAGTCGATCTCCCAAATGCGCAGGTCTATCTACCACTACCCATGTAGCAAATTGGTTTTGTAATTTTTCTATTGTTTTATCAATATCACTTTCCGTCACGATAACATCATAAGTTTCAAGTTGAATATTAGACAAATCCGATAATACAATGTCTGGAAATACTTCAAAACTCACTACATATTGTAAATCTTGGCCTTCTTCAATTCTTTCAACCATGGGTCGACTCGCTGGATGCAAATCTTTTTCTTCCAGGGCCAGTGGCAGACTTTGTTCAATAACCTTACCATAGGCTTCTTTACGTACTTCTTTGCCATAATGCTTATCTAAGACTTTACGTGGCACTCTGCCTTGTCGAAAACCATCAATCTTCGCTTTCGTCGATAAATCATCCATTTTTTGTTCAATAATAGATTGCACATTCGTAATGGGCACTTTTATCGTAAGCCTTCGACCCAGAGTACTAACATTTTCAACAGTGACCATCATGTATGCATCCTCTTTTTAAAATCATTCAAGTTTATATGGTGCGAATGGAGAGACTCGAACTCTCACGGGTTTCCCCACTGGAACCTAAATCCAGCGCGTCTACCAATTCCGCCACATTCGCTAAATGTGAAGTGGTGGGCCGTCTAGGGATCGAACCTAGGACCCGTTGATTAAGAGTCAACTGCTCTACCAACTGAGCTAACGGCCCCTAAAAATTGGGGTGAACGATGGGACTCGAACCCACGACGGCCGGAATCACAATCCGGGGCTCTACCAACTGAGCTACGCTCACCAGCGAATGGTGCGCCCGGCAGGACTCGAACCTGCTACCCTCAGCTTAGAAGGCTGATGCTCTATCCAGATGAGCTACGGGCGCGGATTGGTCGGGGTAGAGGGATTTGAACTCTCGACCCCCTGCTCCCAAAGCAGGTGCGCTACCAGACTGCGCTATACCCCGATAAAGTCTCTTTGCCCTGGCACACAAACACTTAAGAATAATACCCAGCCCCATGCTTTACGTCAAATACTGATGGCTTTTAATCATCTGATAATTTTATATACAATCAAATGATGTTATTATTCAATGTCAGGATTAGCCCACCCTATATGGCGTCTTAATGCTTGAACTTAACATGAACAGGAATTTTTAGATGAATATATTACCAGTAACTGTGATTGATGAACTTAAATCCACCATGAGGGCACTTGCCATCAGGGGTAAAGGCCTGCTGGCCGCAGATGAAAGCACCGGCACCATTTCAAAACGTTTCGAGGCTTTGCAGATCCCTTGCACAGAAGACATGCGACGTGGTTATCGTGAATTATTATTCACCAGTCCTGACATTGAAAAATATATCTGCGGAATTATTTTATTTGAAGAAACATTATCACAGAAAACAACAACAGGCATTCCTTTTCCTGCATTTCTTGCTAAGCTTGGCATTGTGCCTGGGATTAAAGTAGATAAGGGCCTCATCAATCTTGCAGGCGCCATCAATGAAAAAACCACTCAAGGTTTAGATGGTTTAAGCGAACGTTTAGTGGAATATAAAAAACAAGGAGCGCGTTTTGCAAAATGGCGTGCAGTCTACTCGATAGCAAAAAATTTGCCTTCTCGCTTAGCCATCATCAATAATGCAGAACATTTAGCTTCCTATGCAGCGATATGCCAAACCGTGGGGATTGTGCCCATCATAGAACCGGAAGTGTTAATTGATGGCGATCATTCTTTAGAAGCTTGTGTGCAGGCTTCAACCCAAGTCTTACATGCTGTATTTGATGCGCTTCAATGTCATAATGTTTTATTGGAATACAGTATCTTAAAGCCCAGTATGATTACCCCTGGCAAAAATCATACCATTGCGAGTCCAAAAGAGATTGCAGAAGCTTCACTCACCGTATTGCGTCGCACGGTGCCAGCAGCGCTACCCAGCATTAATTTTCTTTCTGGCGGCCAAACGCCAGAGCAAGCCAGCCAAAATTTAAATGCCATGCATCAAATAAAAGATAACATTCCTTGGAATCTGAGCTTTTCTTTTGCACGGGCCTTACAAGAACCTTGTATGAAAGCTTGGGCGGGTAAACCCGAGAATGTTAAGACGGCTCAAGCACAATTTATTAAACGCGCTAAATTAAATAGCCTAGCCAGTCTTGGTAAATATGAAAGTAATTTAGAGTAACTTTTTAGGCAAACCTATGAGACAATGCCAAAATGTCTGCAAAAATCCTTGAAGGGAAAACACTTGCCACATCCATTCAGAACGATATTAAAAGTCGTATCAAAGCGCGCCTAGAAAAAGGCCTTCGTCCCCCCGGTTTGGCTGTGATCCTGGTGGGAGAAGATCCCGCATCTCAATTGTATGTGAAAAACAAACACGCAGCTTGTAAAGACGTAGGCATTCATTCTCAGTCCTATTATTTGCCTGATCACTGCACAGAAACAGAACTGCTGACATTAATAGATAACTTAAATACAAATGAAACCATCGATGGGATTTTGGTGCAATTGCCTTTGCCTGCACATATCGATGCCAACACTATCATTGAAAATATTCATCCCAGAAAAGATGTGGATGGTTTCCAGCCCTACAACTTAGGAAGACTGGCTGAATTTAAGCCCGTATTTCGCCCCTGTACGCCTGCTGGCATTATGCATTTATTGGCCAGCACCCAAACCTCGTTAAATGGTCTAGAAGCTTGTGTGGTCGGCATTTCAAATATTGTTGGGAAACCCATGATCTTAGAATTACTGATGGCTGGATGCACTGTGACAGCCTGTCATATCATGACGAAAGATTTACCTAAACATATTCAATCCAGCGATATTGTGGTATCCGCCGTTGGGATCCCCTATCTTATTAAAGGAGAATGGATTAAACCGGGAGCAATAGTGATTGATGTGGGTATGAATAGAGTGCAAGAAGGTCGGTTTGTGGGGGATGTCGATTTTAATATCGCCAAAGAACGCGCAGCCTGGATAACGCCCGTTCCGGGCGGGGTGGGTCCCATGACTGTTGCCTGCTTACTTTTAAATACCATGATGGCGCTGGATTTAAATACTGGACAAGTATCATGAAACCTTGGATGCGTTTTTTACATAAATTTTTTCCTTTTAGACGAAAACCAACGCAGCACATTGATTTTAAGGATATCTCGGATGAAGAAGAGGCAGCTTGGTGGGGTAGATTTCAAATGGACACCGACCAATCTCGCTTTCTCAAAATCTGGGCAAGAGTATTATGTACTGATCGCTATCAACAAGACTGGCGTATTGCCTTTAGCCAAGAGAAAACGCTAGCGCTTGGCTATATATTGAGCACACAATCAAAAGATACTTAGATTAACACTCTCCCTGTTCTACCTATCGGCAGTCTGATTTTTTTTGTACAAACTGACTTATTTATTCTTT
>CAZCHZ010000096.1:0-5949 GCA_964498615.1 uncultured Legionellaceae bacterium
TGATCACGAATTGCCAATACGGTAAATAATGCTTCTACCGCACCTGCTGCGCCTAATAAATGTCCTGTCATCGATTTTGTTGAACTCACCGCAAGTTTCGCAGCATGCTCCATAAATACTGTTTTAATCGCTTGCGATTCTTCCACATCTCCAACACCTGTTGAAGTGGCATGTGCATTTATATATTGGATGTCATTGGGCTTTAACCTTGCGTCTTTTAAAGCATTATGCATGGCCAATGCAGCACCCACACCCCCAGCGGGCGGACGTGTAATGTGAAAAGCATCTCCGCTCATACCAAAACCTATTAATTCTGCCAAAATATTTGCACCGCGTTTCAAAGCATGTTGCTCTTCTTCTAATACCAAACTGCCTGCACCATCACCTAACACAAAGCCATCTCTGGCCTTATCCCAAGGACGACTTGCGCGTTTCGGATCGTCATTACGTGTTGATAGCGCTCTTGCTGCTGCAAATCCTCCCACACCCAAAGGCGTACTAGAATATTCAGCACCTCCCGCTATCATGACATCCGCATCTCCATATGCAATACAACGCGCCGCTAATCCTATGCTATGCGTTCCCGTTGTACAAGCGGTTGCTACGGCTAAATTGGGACCTTTAAATCCATAGAGAATTGAGACATGCCCAGCGACCATATTAATGATGGAACCCGGAATGAAGAAAGGCGAAATGCGTCTGGGGCCTGATTTCAGGAAAGTATTATGATTACCTTCAATTGTACCAATGCCACCAATCCCCGAACCCATTGCCACACCTATACGATCTAAATCCAAGGAAGCCGGAATTAAACCTGCGTGTTTCACTGCATCCATTGCTGCCGCAACACCATATTGAATAAAAGGATCGCATTTACTTGCCTCTTTTGCAGAAAGATAGGCTGTCGGATCGAAGTTCTTAATGAGCCCTGCAAATTTCGTTGTAAACTGCGTGGTATCAAAACTTGTGATAAGACTGATACCACTTTTACCCGCAATTGCAGCAGCCCAGGCTTCTTCAAGCGTATTACCCAAAGGGGTAACAAGACCCATGCCTGTAACAACCACTCGCCTTTTCGACATGCCTACCTCTTTTCGTATAAACGTAAATGCTATTCTTTAGCTTTCCGTAACTGTTTTTGATCTTGCGTATTCAATAGCATCCTGCACAGTTTTAATTTCCTGCGCGTCTTCATCCGGAATTTCTATATCAAACTGTTCTTCCAATGCCATCACCAACTCGACAGTATCGAGCGAATCAGCACCTAGATCCTCCGTAAATTTAGCCCCCGGAACAACCTTGCTTTTGTCTACATTCAACTGTTGCGCAATAATTGTTTTGACGCTTTCTTCGAGTTTGCTTTCTGAAGTCATTGAACCAAGCTCCTAAAGTTACAATTAAACTAAACTTTTAACACATCAACATACCACCATTGACATGCAATGTTTCACCGGTTATATACCCTGCGTTCGCAATCAAAAAGAACACAGCATCTGCAATATCATTAGGGTCACCGATACGCCCTAATGGAATCTGAGAAAAAATTTTCTGACGTTGTTCCTCGGTTAATGAACGCGTCATATCCGTATCAATAAACCCAGGCGCCACTGCATTCACGGTAATGTTTCTGCTGGCCACTTCCTTTGCAAGAGATTTTGTTAATCCAATAATGCCCGCTTTCGCAGCAGAATAATTCACTTGCCCTGCGTTGCCCGTCAATGCAACCACAGAAGTAATATTCACAATTCGACCATAATGATTTTTCATCATGGGACGTAAACAGGCTTGAATAAGATTAAAAGTGCCTGTCAAATTCGTATCAATCACTTTAGACCATTCACTTTCTTTCATGCGAATCACCAAGTTATCTGCAACAACACCGGCATTATTCACTAAGATATCAATTGTGCCAATGTCCTGGTTGATTGCTTGCAAAGTTTCTTGAATACTATTGATGTCAGCAATATTTAATACTCTACCATCACAACCTTCCAATTTTAGGGTTTTGAAATTCTTGGAAATCGCATCAGCTCCTGCTTGGGTTGTAGCACTGCCAATGACACGCACACCCGATTCACCCAATTTTCTGGCAATGGCCTGACCAATGCCACGACTGGCACCAGTCACGAGAGCAATTTTACCTGTAAGAGCTGTCATGCGGATAAAACCTCTTTAAATTCAGACACAGTACAACACCGCAAAGCGGGTACAATGCGTTTGTTTAAACCTGTTAATACAGCACCCGGCCCACATTCTACCAGAGTTTCAACACCTAATGCTGCCATTTTTTCGATGGTTTCTGTCCATCGCAGCGGGTTTACTAATTGCTTAATTAATGCTTGACGAATATCCTCTGTGTTTGTATGTTCCGCAACATCCACATTATGTAAGATAGGTATTTTGGGCGTACTGAAATGAAGCGTTTGCAAAACCATTGCAAACTTATCTGCTGCAGGCTGCATTAAAACACAATGTGAAGGCACGCTGACAGCCAATTGAATTGCACGTTTAGCGCCTTTGGCCTTAGCCATGTCAAGTGCTTTCATCACTGCAGGTGTATGCCCTGCTACCACTGCTTGTCCTGGAGAATTGTAATTTGCAACCGAGACCGTTTCACCTTTCTTTGAAATTTCAAGGCATATTGCCTCTATCACAGCATCATTGAGTCCTAAAATGGCTGCCATTGCTCCCTCACCTTCTGGCGTCACTGATTGCATGAGACGACCACGTTCACTTACCGCAAAAACTGCATCCTGCAAACTTAAGGCTTCTGCACATACCATGGCTGTATATTCGCCTAAACTATGGCCAGCCAACACAGACATTTGCATACCATTAGGATAATGTTCTTGCAAAAGTCTCCAAAGAGCAACACTCGTAGTTAAAATTGCAGGTTGTGTTACTTCCGTTTGATTCAATTTTTCAAGGGGACCTTTTTGCACCAAAGCCAATAAATCATATCCCAAGGTTAGAGAAGCCAGAGAAAAAGTTTCCCTCACAATATCATGATCGACCCAATGAGATATCATGCCAACTGATTGAGAACCCTGACCAGGAAAAACCCAGCCAGTTCTACCCTTTATAAAGGGTAACATATCTTCTGTTAAGTTTAATAATTGATTAATGCTGCACCCCACGTTAAGCCTCCACCAAAGGCCTCTAACAATAAATTCTGTCCCCTGGTAATTCTACCTCCACGTATATAGGCATCCAAGGCCAGAGGAATAGATGCGCCTGAAGTATTGCCTTGCTCTGTAATGGTTACTACAACCTTTTCCATCGGTAATTTAAGTTTGTCTGCCGTTGCTTTAATGATCCTTATGTTAGCCTGATGTGGTACTAACCAATGAATATCTGAGGTTGTTAACTTGTTTTCAATCAAAATTTTCTCAGCAACCTCACCTAACATATTTACCGCCAACTTAAATACTGCATTGCCTTGCATCTCAACTGTCGCACCTATAGCATTATCACAATATAAAATACCTTGCTGACAACCATCCGCACCCAGATAAGTAGATAAAACACCGGGGCGCTCGGAAGCTTGCAAGACAACTGCCCCCGCACCATCTCCAAATAAAACACAGGTTTTTCTATCCTGCCAATTCACAATGCGTGAAAGCGTTTCACTGCCCACGACTAAAATATTCTTGGCAGATCCGCTTCGAATAAATTTATCTGCCACGCTGAGTCCATATATAAACCCACTACAAGCCGCATGAATGTCGAAAGCAGGTCCTGCAGGAATGCCTAAAGCCGCTTGCATTAAACAGGCCGCCGCAGGAAATACTTTGTCTGGTGTACAAGTTACTGCAATCACCATGTCTATTTGATCTGGCAATAAATGGGCCGCTTCCAAAGCTTTTTTGGCAGCCTCTACGCCCATCATAGTGGTCGTTTCTTTTGCATTTGCAATATGACGCGCTTCTATGCCTGTGCGTTCCACTATCCAGGCATGAGAAGTATCTACGCGTTTTTCTAATTCAAAATTAGAAAGCACAGTTTCCGGTAAATAAGCCCCGGTTCCAATAATTTTAGAAAACTGCATTTCGTGTGTGCTCACCTAATTGTGCGCTAACTTGTGCGCGAATTTTTTCAGGAACATTTTTTTCAATTTCTCGCATGGCCACATAAATGGCCTGGGCAAAAGCTTTTTCATCCGCTTTACCATGACTCTTTATCACTATCCCATGCAAACCTAAAAGACTGGCGCCATTATAGCAACGTGGATCCAAGCGTTTATGCAAAGTATGTAACACAGGCAAAGCCACCATAGCAGCAAAACGCGCATACAAACTTTGTCTAAAGGCTTCTTTTGCACGAAGCAATATCATTTTCACTATGCCTTCACTCGCTTTTAGGGCAACATTACCCGCAAAACCATCACAGACAACCACATCTGCAACACCTTGATAAATCCCATCTCCCTCTACATATCCAATGTAATTCATTTGATCGGCTGGCAAAGCAGATAATAAAAGGGCTGCTTGTTTTACTTGTTCACTCCCTTTAATGGTTTCAGAACCCACATTTAATAAGCCCACTTTAGGATGCGGATTATTATCCACGGCCTTTGCTAGAACAGATCCCATGACAGCAAACTCTAATAAATGTCTTGGCTCACAATCCACATTGGCCCCTAAATCTAACATATACGTATGCCCCGTGATGGTGGGCAGCGAATACACAATTGCAGGTCTGTCTATCCCGGGTAGGGTTTTTAAGACAAAGCGTGCAATGGCCATTAAAGCCCCCGTATTACCAGCACTCACCACAGCTTGGGCTGTTCCTGTTTTGACTAAATCTACAGCCACCCGCATCGAAGAATCTCGTTTTCGGCGCAGGGCTTCAGCAGGGGCTTCATCCATACCCACCGCCTCTGAAGCATGTACAATACTTAAACGGGGATGGTGACCTTTTCTATTAATAGATATAAGTTGCTCTTCTAATAAATCTTGGTTGCCGACTAAAATAAGCTTAAGTTTATGGTACTTAGCAAGTACCTCTAAAGCTGCAGGCACAATGACAGAGGGACCATGATCCCCACCCATTGCATCCAAAGCAATGCATATGTCCGCTGTCAATTCTTAAGTCTCTTCTGTACCGGCAGCAGCACGTTTTGCAGATTTTATTATCACCTGCCGCCCACGGTAGTAGCCATTTGGCGTAAGATGGTGTCTTTGGTGTCTTTCGCCTGTTTCTTTATCAATACCCAAGGCCCGGGCCCTTAATTTATCATGAGACCGACGCATACCCCGCGTAGAACGGGTTTTTCGACTTTTTTGAACAGCCATGTAACACCTTTTAAAACGATAGGAAACAGCCGAAATGGTATAGGGTTGGCGTACGGATGTCAATGTCAGACAATGTAGATAGCATCTACATGTAAGTTATTTAACTTATTTTTAGGGGTCAGACGCCAACCTATCGTCAAACTATTCAATTGTTACTGGTTGGCGTCTGACCCAAAGTTCTTAACTCTCCTGCCGATATACACATTAGATAGCTTTTATAGGAGCAAACCAGGTGTTTTCCTTTTCTTCTCGAAGACCGCCTTCTGGTCAAAAAGCCGAGAATTTAAAAAAAATTAATACAGAATTACAGGCTTTTATAAAAAAAAATAAAACTTTAGATAACGAATTAAAACATTTTTTTGAAACCACAGCAATAAGAGCACCCGCAAAAATCGATAAGGCTCTGAATTCTTTAGAACTTGTAAATCTCCATGATGCTGGTGGAACAGCGCTACGAGCATTATTAAAGGAAGAATTATTTATACTAACAGAATGGGTATATTTACTCAGCAAGCAAAATAATGATGAATACGCAACAAAAATTGCTACTGCTCTTAAAGAGTTGCACGACACTGTTTATCCATTGCTAAAAGAACATCCTTCATATAAAATTCCCGATAAAACTCAGGAAGAACAGGAAGAACTTGACAAACAA
>CAZCHZ010000097.1:0-5925 GCA_964498615.1 uncultured Legionellaceae bacterium
ACCGCGCTCAGGGGAACAAACAATACCCAGATTGCGAACACCGCTTTTGTACTGGCCGCGATTGCAGATGTTATCGACGCGTCACCTGACGCACTGAATACGCTGAATGAACTGGCCGCAGCGCTCGGGAATGATCCAGATTTTGCTACCACCATGACTAACGCGCTTGCGGGTAAACAACCGAAGAATGCGACACTGACGGCGCTGGCAGGGCTTTCCACGGCGAAAAATAAATTACCGTATTTTGCGGAAAATGATGCCGCCAGCCTGACTGAACTGACTCAGGTTGGCAGGGATATTCTGGCAAAAAATTCCGTTGCAGATGTTCTTGAATACCTTGGGGCCGGTGAGAATTCGGCCTTTCCGGCAGGTGCGCCGATCCCGTGGCCATCAGATATCGTTCCGTCTGGCTACGTCCTGATGCAGGGGCAGGCGTTTGACAAATCAGCCTACCCAAAACTTGCTGTCGCGTATCCATCGGGTGTGCTTCCTGATATGCGAGGCTGGACAATCAAGGGGAAACCCGCCAGCGGTCGTGCTGTATTGTCTCAGGAACAGGATGGAATTAAGTCGCACACCCACAGTGCCAGTGCATCCGGTACGGATTTGGGGACGAAAACCACATCGTCGTTTGATTACGGGACGAAAACAACAGGCAGTTTCGATTACGGCACCAAATCGACGAATAACACGGGGGCTCATGCTCACAGTCTGAGCGGTTCAACAGGGGCCGCGGGTGCTCATGCCCACACAAGTGGTTTAAGGATGAACAGTTCTGGCTGGAGTCAGTATGGAACAGCAACCATTACAGGAAGTTTATCCACAGTTAAAGGAACCAGCACACAGGGTATTGCTTATTTATCGAAAACGGACAGTCAGGGCAGCCACAGTCACTCATTGTCCGGTACAGCCGTGAGTGCCGGTGCACATGCGCATACAGTTGGTATTGGTGCGCACCAGCATCCGGTTGTTATCGGTGCTCATGCCCATTCTTTCAGTATTGGTTCACACGGACACACCATCACCGTTAACGCTGCGGGTAACGCGGAAAACACCGTCAAAAACATTGCATTTAACTATATTGTGAGGCTTGCATAATGGCATTCAGAATGAGTGAACAACCACGGACCATAAAAATTTATAATCTGCTGGCCGGAACTAATGAATTTATTGGTGAAGGTGACGCATATATTCCGCCTCATACCGGTCTGCCTGCAAACAGTACCGATATTGCACCGCCAGATATTCCGGCTGGCTTTGTGGCTGTTTTCAACAGTGATGAGGCATCGTGGCATCTCGTTGAAGACCATCGGGGTAAAACCGTCTATGACGTGGCTTCCGGCGACGCGTTATTTATTTCTGAACTCGGTCCGTTACCGGAAAATTTTACCTGGTTATCGCCGGGAGGGGAATATCAGAAGTGGAACGGCACAGCCTGGGTGAAGGATACGGAAGCAGAAAAACTGTTCCGGATCCGGGAGGCGGAAGAAACAAAAAAAAGCCTGATGCAGGTAGCCAGTGAGCATATTGCGCCGCTTCAGGATGCTGCAGATCTGGAAATTGCAACGAAGGAAGAAACCTCGTTGCTGGAAGCCTGGAAGAAGTATCGGGTGTTGCTGAACCGTGTTGATACATCAACTGCACCTGATATTGAGTGGCCTGCTGTCCCTGTTATGGAGTAATCGTTTTGTGATATGCCGCAGAAACGTTGTATGAAATAACGTTCTGCGGTTAGTTAGTATATTGTAAAGCTGAGTATTGGTTTATTTGGCGATTATTATCTTCAGGAGAATAATGGAAGTTCTATGACTCAATTGTTCATAGTGTTTACATCACCGCCAATTGCTTTTAAGACTGAACGCATGAAATATGGTTTTTCGTCATGTTTTGAGTCTGCTGTTGATATTTCTAAAGTCGGTTTTTTTTCTTCGTTTTCTCTAACTATTTTCCATGAAATACATTTTTGATTATTATTTGAATCAATTCCAATTACCTGAAGTCTTTCATCTATAATTGGCATTGTATGTATTGGTTTATTGGAGTAGATGCTTGCTTTTCTGAGCCATAGCTCTGATATCCAAATGAAGCCATAGGCATTTGTTATTTTGGCTCTGTCAGCTGCATAACGCCAAAAAATATATTTATCTGCTTGATCTTCAAATGTTGTATTGATTAAATCAATTGGATGGAATTGTTTATCATAAAAAATTAATGTTTGAATGTGATAACCGTCCTTTAAAAAAGTCGTTTCTGCAAGCTTGGCTGTATAGTCAACTAACTCTTCTGTCGAAGTGATATTTTTAGGCTTATCTACCAGTTTTAGACGCTCTTTAATATCTTCAGGAATTATTTTATTGTCATATTGTATCATGCTAAATGACAATTTGCTTATGGAGTAATCTTTTAATTTTAAATAAGTTATTCTCCTGGCTTCATCAAATAAAGAGTCGAATGATGTTGGCGAAATCACATCGTCACCCATTGGATTGTTTATTTGTATGCCAAGAGAGTTACAGCAGTTATACATTCTGCCATAGATTATAGCTAAGGCATGTAATAATTCGTAATCTTTTAGCGTATTAGCGACCCATCGTCTTTCTGATTTAATAATAGATGATTCAGTTAAATATGAAGGTAATTTCTTTTGTGCAAGTCTGACTAACTTTTTTATACCAATGTTTAACATACTTTCATTTGTAATAAACTCAATGTCATTTTCTTCAATGTAAGATGAAATAAGAGTAGCCTTTGCCTCGCTATACATTTCTAAATCGCCTTGTTTTTCTATCGTATTGCGAGAATTTTTAGCCCAAGCCATTAATGGATCATTTTTCCATTTTTCAATAACATTATTGTTATACCAAATGTCATATCCTATAATCTGGTTTTTGTTTTTTTGAATAATAAATGTTACTGTTCTTGCGGTTTGGAGGAATTGATTCAAATTCAAGCGAAATAATTCAGGGTCAAAATATGTATCAATGCAGCATTTGAGCAAGTGCGATAAATCTTTAAGTCTTCTTTCCCATGGTTTTTTAGTCATAAAACTCTCCATTTTGATAGGTTGCATGCTAGATGCTGATATATTTTAGAGGTGATAAAATTAACTGCTTAACTGTCAATGTAATACAAGTTGTTTGATCTTTGCAATGATTCTTATCAGAAACCATATAGTAAATTAGTTACACAGGAAATTTTTAATATTATTATTATCATTCATTATGTATTAAAATTAGAGTTGTGGCTTGGCTCTGCTAACACGTTGCTCATAGGAGATATGGTAGAGCCGCAGACACGTCGTATGCAGGAACGTGCTGCGGCTGGCTGGTGAACTTCCGATAGTGCGGGTGTTGAATGATTTCCAGTTGCTACCGATTTTACATATTTTTTGCATGAGAGAATTTGTACCACCTCCCACCGACCATCTATGACTGTACGCCACTGTCCCTAGGACTGCTATGTGCCGGAGCGGACATTACAAACGTCCTTCTCGGTGCATGCCACTGTTGCCAATGACCTGCCTAGGAATTGGTTAGCAAGTTACTACCGGATTTTGTAAAAACAGCCCTCCTCATATAAAAAGTATTCGTTCACTTCCGATAAGCGTCGTAATTTTCTATCTTTCATCATATTCTAGATCCCTCTGAAAAAATCTTCCGAGTTTGCTAGGCACTGATACATAACTCTTTTCCAATAATTGGGGAAGTCATTCAAATCTATAATAGGTTTCAGATTTGCTTCAATAAATTCTGACTGTAGCTGCTGAAACGTTGCGGTTGAACTATATTTCCTTATAACTTTTACGAAAGAGTTTCTTTGAGTAATCACTTCACTCAAGTGCTTCCCTGCCTCCAAACGATACCTGTTAGCAATATTTAATAGCTTGAAATGATGAAGAGCTCTGTGTTTGTCTTCCTGCCTCCAGTTCGCCGGGCATTCAACATAAAAACTGATAGCACCCGGAGTTCCGGAAACGAAATTTGCATATACCCATTGCTCACGAAAAAAAATGTCCTTGTCGATATAGGGATGAATCGCTTGGTGTACCTCATCTACTGCGAAAACTTGACCTTTCTCTCCCATATTGCAGTCGCGGCACGATGGAACTAAATTAATAGGCATCACCGAAAATTCAGGATAATGTGCAATAGGAAGAAAATGATCTATATTTTTTGTCTGTCCTATATCACCACAAAATGGACATTTTTCACCTGATGAAACAAGCATGTCATCGTAATATGTTCTAGCGGGTTTGTTTTTATCTCGGAGATTATTTTCATAAAGCTTTTCTAATTTAACCTTTGTCAGGTTACCAACTACTAAGGTTGTAGGCTCAAGAGGGTGTGTCCTGTCGTAGGTAAATAACTGACCTGTCGAGCTTAATATTCTATATTGTTGTTCTTTCTGCAAAAAAGTGGGGAAGTGAGTAATGAAATTATTTCTAACATTTATCTGCATCATACCTTCCGAGCATTTATTAAGCATTTCGCTATAAGTTCTCGCTGGAAGAGGTAGTTTTTTCATTGTACTTTACCTTCATCTCTGTTCATTATCATCGCTTTTAAAACGGTTCGACCTTCTAATCCTATCTGACCATTATAATTTTTTAGAATGGTTTCATAAGAAAGCTCTGAATCAACGGACTGCGATAATAAGTGGTGGTATCCAGAATTTGTCACTTCAAGTAAAAACACCTCACGAGTTAAAACACCTAAGTTCTCACCGAATGTCTCAATATCCGGACGGATAATATTTATTGCTTCTCTTGACCGTAGGACTTTCCACATGCAGGATTTTGGAACCTCTTGCAGTACTACTGGGGAATGAGTTGCAATTATTGCTACACCATTGCGTGCATCGAGTAAGTCGCTTAATGTTCGTAAAAAAGCAGAGAGCAAAGGTGGATGCAGATGAACCTCTGGTTCATCGAATAAAACTAATGACTTTTCGCCAACGACATCTACTAATCTTGTGATAGTAAATAAAACAATTGCATGTCCAGAGCTCATTCGAAGCAGATATTTCTGGATATTGTCATAAAACAATTTAGTGAATTTATCATCGTCCACTTGAATCTGTGGTTCATTACGTCTTAACTCTTCATATTTAGAAATGAGGCTGATGAGTTCCATATTTGAAAAGTTTTCATCACTACTTAGTTTTTTGATAGCTTCAAGCCAGAGTTGTCTTTTTCTATCTACTCTCATACAACCAATAAATGCTGAAATGAATTCTAAGCGGAGATCGCCTAGTGATTTTAAACTATTGCTGGCAGCATTCTTGAGTCCAATATAAAAGTATTGTGTACCTTTTGCTGGGTCAGGTTGTTCTTTAGGAGGAGTAAAAGGATCAAATGCACTAAACGAAACTGAAACAAGCGATCGAAAATATCCCTTTGGGATTCTTGACTCGATAAGTCTATTATTTTCAGAGAAAAAATATTCATTGTTTTCTGGGTTGGTGATTGCACCAATCATTCCATTCAAAATTGTTGTTTTACCACACCCATTCCGCCCGATAAAAGCATGAATGTTCGTGCTGGGCATAGAATTAACCGTCACCTCAAAAGGTATAGTTAAATCACTGAATCCGGGAGCACTTTTTCTATTAAATGAAAAGTGGAAATCTGACAATTCTGGCAAACCATTTAACACACGTGCGAACTGTCCATGAATTTCTGAAAGAGTTACCCCTCTAAGTAATGAGGTGTTAAGGACGCTTTCATTTTCAATGTCGGCTAATCGATTTGGCCATACTACTAAATCCTGAATAGCTTTAAGAAGGTTATGTTTAAAACCATCGCTTAATTTGCTGAGATTAACATAGTAGTCAATGCTTTCACCTAAGGAAAAAAACATTTCAGGGAGTTGACTGAATTTTTTATCTATTAATGAATAAGTGCTTACTTCTTCTTTTTGACCTACA
>CAZCHZ010000098.1:0-5912 GCA_964498615.1 uncultured Legionellaceae bacterium
CTGGCTGAAACCAATCGTTCACCCTTTGATGTGGCGGAAGGTGAATCCGAAATTGTCGCAGGATTTCATTTAGAATATGCAGGCATGACCTTTGCGCTTTTTTTCCTGGCCGAGTATATGAATATGATCTTGGTATCGAGCCTTGCAACCATTCTGTTTTTCGGTGGCTTTCTTTCACCCTTTCAAGGATTAGGTGCATTAGAACAAGTTTTTGCCTTTGTGCCAGGATTTGTCTGGTTTTTTGCCAAGCTTAGCTTTTTTGTGTTTTTATTTTTATGGATCCGTGCGACATTTCCAAGATATCGTTATGATCAAATCATGCGTTTGGGATGGAAGGTATTTATTCCCATTACCTTGGTATGGATAGTCGTGATTGCAGGATTGCGATATTATCATGTTCCTCCTTGGTTTAGTGCGCTATGAAAAAAATCAATATTTTTAATCAAATTATCAATTATATTAAAAGCATGATGCTCTGGGAACTTTTATTAGGCCTAAGGTTAACGGGACGACATATTTTCTCGCGAAAAATCACCATTCAATATCCAGAAGAAGAAACACCGCAGTCTCCCCGCTTTCGTGGTATTCATGCTCTCCGTCGTTATGATAATGGCGAAGAGCGTTGTATTGCTTGTAAATTATGTGAAGCGGTTTGTCCAGCCCTGGCCATTACCATCGAATCAGCCGTGCGTGAAGATGGTTCTCGTCGTACAACCCTTTATGAAATTGATCTTTTCAAATGTGTTTATTGTGGGTTTTGCGAGGAATCTTGTCCAGTGGATGCCATTGTGGAAACGGGCTTTGCGGATTATCACTTTGAAAAGCGTGGGGAACATATTTTAACCAAAGAGAAATTGTTGGCCATTGGAGATAAATATGAAAAAGAGATTGCAAAAGATAGGGCAATAGAGGAAAAATATCGCTAATGTTAGAGATACAGCAGATAATATTTTATGGTATGGGAATGCTGGCTTTGCTCTCGGCTGCCATGGCAGTGACTTCAAAAAATCCAGTGAGAGCGGTTTTATTTTTAGTTCTAACGTTTTTTGCAACCGGTGGTATTTGGTTAATGCTTGAAGCAGAATTTTTGGCCATCACCTTGGTGCTTGTTTATGTGGGAGCAGTGATGGTCTTATTTTTATTCGTCATTATGATGCTCGATATTAATGCAGTCGTGGAACAATCAGGTTATACGCTTTATGCAATAATAGGCAGTATGGTTGCTTTATTACTTATCTTAGGGCTCATCTATGCGCTTAAAGACACAAGCGCTGTGCTGCTCGCCCAGCATCCGGCAGAATATAATAATGTCAGCATGATGGGAGAAACACTGTACACAGAATATCTTTTCCCCTTTGAAGTGGCCGGTATCTTATTACTGGTAGCCATTATTACGGCCATCAGTTTAACCTTTAGAGGACCCAAAGAACGCAAATCTCAATCTGTTACTCATCAAATTCAAATTTCCAAGAAAGACAGGGTGAGTCTTATGAATATTACTGTGGATACGCCATTATGATACCTTTAGAGAATTATCTTTTTTTTGCGGCGATTTTGTTTGGCATAGGTGTTGCTGGGATTTTTATTAACCGTCGAAATTTAATTGTGTTGTTAATGAGCATCGAATTAATTTTATTGGCGGTGAACACTAACTTTGTGGCCTTTTCACGATTTTCAAATAATACGACAGGTCAGATATTTGTATTTTTTATCCTTACGGTGGCGGCTTGTGAATCCGCCATTGGATTAGCCATACTGGTTGTGTTATTCCGTAAATTGCGTACCATCAATGTGGAGGCCCTGAATGCACTTAAGGGATAAATTCACTGCTGTCATGCCAGCGAAAGCTGGCATCCAGGTTTTGTATGTTAGTTAAAGTGGAGTGAACGTGCTAGGTTTATGTTTAATTGCAGTTTTATCACCATTGTTTGCAGGTATGGTTATAGGGCTTTTAAATAAAAGTCTTAATCCCAAACAAGCTCACTCACTTGCTATCATGGCAGTCGCTTTAAGTTTTATGGCATCATTATGGTTATTAAGCATCAAAATAATCGATCCCACAGCCATCAGCATAGCATTTTATACTTGGGGCAGTATTGCTAATCTACATATTAGCTTAGGTTTTCTAATAGATACTTTAAGTACTTTCATGATGTGTGTTGTCAGTTTTATCTCTTTGATGGTACATATTTATACCATTGCCTATATGCAAGATGACCCAGGCTATCAAAGATTTTTTAGTTATATTGCTTTATTTACCTTTGGTATGTTAAGTCTTGTTGCTGCTAACAATTTCCTACAACTTTATTTTGGTTGGGAAATGGTTGGATTAATGTCTTATTTATTGATTGGATTTTGGTTTAAAAAAGAATCTGCAAACCTTGCCAGTTTAAAAGCCTTTCTTGTCAATCGCATTGGGGATCTCGGGTTTTTATTGGGCATTGCCGGGATTGTGTATCATTTTGGCAGTCTAGACTATTTAACAGTTTTTGAACGTGCGCCTAACATTTTAGCGCATGGTATGATTACCTTTGGAACCTGGGAAGTATCCACGGCCACCATCATAACCTTAGGATTATTTATTGGTGCCATGGGAAAATCAGCACAAATGTCCTTGCATGTCTGGTTACCCGATTCTATGGAAGGCCCAACCCCCATTTTAGCGTTAATTCATGCAGCCACCATGGTGACAGCAGGGGTGTTTATGATAGCCCGCTTGTCGCCCGTATTTGAATATTCAAATAGCATTTTAACCTTAATATTAATTATCGGCACAATCACCACATTATTCACAGGCGTATTGGCCATTGTCCAAAATGATATTAAACGGATTGTTGCCTATTCTACTTTGTCTCAATTGGGTTTAATGATGATGGCCATGGGCGTTTCATCCTATGCTTTAGGGATTTTTCATTTAATGACGCATGCCTTTTTTAAGGCGCTTTTATTTTTAGGCGCAGGGGCTTGTATTATTGCTATGCATCATCATCAGGATATTTGGCAAATGGGCAATCTTCGAAAATACTTACCCATCACCTATTGGACCATGTTGGTGGGCAGTCTAGCCTTAATAGGTTTTCCTTTTTTCTCAGGATTTTATTCCAAAGATTTAATTATCGAAGCAGTTTCTTTATCAGCACTTCCTTTTGCAAAGATTGCTTATTATATTGCCTTGCTTGGTGTATTTATTACAGCACTGTATACTTTTCGTTTATTTTTTGTGGTATTTCATGGCAAAGCACGATTTTCCAAAGAAGACAAACCTCATCTTTCATCAAAAGCTTTGCATATTCCTTTATTAATTTTGGCCATATTTTCGGTATTGGCGGGCGCATTGTTTGTCGATGTTATGTTCCAAGGATTTTTTAATAGCATCAAAATACTTCCCAATCATTTTGGTTTTAGTCTTATGCAATTGGAATTTCCTGGTGTATTTGCCATGGGCTTAATGGGCTTGTATTCGCTCTCTTTTCTTTTAGGTTTACTTGGCATTTTTGTTGCTTGGCTTTGTTATGTGAAATTCCCAAATGTACCGGTATACATTAAGCATCGTTTCAAACTGGTATATAAAATACTGCAAGAAAAATATGGTTTTGATGCCCTGTATCAAAATGTCATCCTGGTGTTTGTGCGAAGGATTGGAGACTTTTGTTTTCGGGTGAGCGATCAATTTTTAATTGATGGTGTTGGGGTAAATGGCAGTGCGCGAGGCGTCAAGCGTCTTTCAGCTCTGTTGCAGAATCTGCAAACGGGCTATCTTTATCATTATGCCTTTGCCATGATCATTGCTACCCTGGTATTTATTATCTGGCTTTATCTCAAGTGAGGATGCTGTGATATTTCCAATATTAAGTATACTTATTTTTGGCCCCATCCTAGGAGGCAGTCTTATCCTGTGTTTGGGGCAAAGAGAATTACGCGCACGATCCATATCGCTTTTATTTTCCATATTTTCTTTGTGCTTATGTTTTTATTTATTCTTGGGTTTTGATAATAGCGCTTGGGCTTTACAGTTTGTAGAAAAGCATGCTTGGATCCCCAGCATGGACATACAGTATACTGTAGGCGTTGATGGCTTTTCCCTGCCCCTCATTATCTTAACTTGTTTCATGACTTTACTCGTTATTTTAGCAAGTTATGCTTCAGTCTCTAAATTCCTAAAACAATATTTAAGCGCTTTTCTCATTATGCAGGGCCTCATTACGGGTGCATTAGCAGCCATGGATGGCATTTTATTTTATTTATTTTGGGAAGGCATGCTGATCCCCATGTTTATTATTATCGGTATTTGGGGTGGACAAAATCGTTTGTACGCCACCATGAAGTTTTTCTTGTATACTTTTTTGGGATCAGTATTGCTGCTGGTATCTTTAATTTACCTGCATCATAAAACAGCAAGTTTTGATATTTTGGCTTTTCAGCATTTAGCTTTAGATCTCGACACACAGAAAATGTTATTTATGGCTTTTTTAATTGCCTTTGCCGTAAAAGTGCCCATGTGGCCCATACATACTTGGTTACCCGATGCGCACGTGGAAGCGCCAACGGGGGGCTCTGTGATATTGGCTGCCATTTTATTGAAAATGGGTGGCTATGGCTTCTTACGCTTTATGTTGCCCATTGTGCCAGAAGCCTGTCGTTATTTTTCAAGTTTTATTATTCTTTTATCTTTAATTGCGATCACCTATATTGCGCTTTTAACCATCATTCAAAAAGATATGAAAAAATTGATAGCCTATTCTTCGATTGCCCATATGGGATTTGTTACCTTAGGATTTTTCCTGATCTTTGCCTTAAATGGGGGATCAGAAAAACTTGTACCTGCCATGATGGGTTTAAGCGGGGGCATGATCCAAATGATTTCCCATGGCTTTGTATCAGCCGCCTTGTTCCTCTGTGTGGGTGTCTTATACGATAGAATGCATACGCGGATGATTACAGATTATCAAGGGATAGCAAATGTCATGCCAAAATTTGCCGCATTTTTTATGTTATTTTCTTTAGCGAATGTAGGATTACCAGGAACCTCGGGCTTTGTAGGGGAATTTTTAGTGATTTTAAGTAGCTACCAGGCCAGCATCACTTATGCACTTTTAGCAGGCAGTATTTTAGTTTTAGGCGCAGGCTATACACTCTGGATGTATAAACGCGTCGTATTTGGAGAAGTCGGCAACCAAAAGGTTGCAACCTTACAAGATATTCGCGGATTTGAAATCTTGATCTTCGTGCTGCTTAGCCTGGCCATATTATGGCTAGGATTATGGCCAGCACCATTTTTAGACATGGTGAATGCTTCATCAAACCATTTGGCAGAGCAACTACTCAATGCAAAAACATAATCACAATAGGATGGCTTCGCCCCCTTCGAGGGGGGCCGACGCCGAAGGCGGCGGGGGGGTGTATACACGATGAATATTTTTCAAGATCTTAATTTAATCCTCCCAGAAATCTGGGTGGTATGCATGACTTGCTTTATCTTACTGTCAGATCTCTATACCACAAGACGCCTACCTTGGTGTACTTATGCCTTAAGTCAAATTACTTTAATCATTGCTATGGCCTTTACCTTAAATTTATTGGGAACAAAAACCAGTGCCTTTAATTCCTCCATCGTTATCGATAATGTTGCTATTTTTCTAAAATGCTTTATTTATTTTATTGCTTTCTTTGTTTTTATGTATTCGCGGCCCTATATTGCAAGACGTGGTATGCATGGTGAATATTATGTACTAAGTCTTTTTTCAATTCTAGGCATGATGATTTTAGTTTCTGCCCATAGTTTACTTACCTTATATTTGGGATTAGAACTTTTAGCCCTGCCCCTATATGCCATGATTGCGCTTTACAAAATGGATCCAAAATCCAGTGAAGCTTCCATGAAATATTTTGTGATGGGCGCCTTGGCTTCTGGC
>CAZCHZ010000099.1:0-5885 GCA_964498615.1 uncultured Legionellaceae bacterium
CGTTGTAGAGCGGTCTCTTCGGGAACGCCTCTGTCTTCATACGATTGTTCAATGTCATGAGCCTGTCGTATCTGCTTAGCAGTATATTTGGTTTTTGCCCCTATTGACATATCAGCGCCTCCTCATCATTACTCTTTATAGAATAGATACTAGAAGTGCTTTCTGTCAACGTACCAATAATCTTCGATATATACCCTTCTCTTGACGCTTCTTTCAGTATGACATAAGGCATCAATGTCGATTCTTTTCCCAATAACGTTGATGGTATTCTTCTGCACGATAAAAGGGGGGAGCCGGCACAATCTCTGTTGCAATCTTTTTTAAATATTGATGAGAAGTTTCCAAAGCTGCTTTTGATTTTTCTGCCATGTTTTTTTGTTCATCAGAATGATAGAAAATCGCAGAACGATATTGAGCGCCGATATCCATACCCTGTCTATTCAGACTGCTGGGATCGTGACAGTTCCAAAATACTTGCAACAATTCATCAAAAGAAATCACTGCAGGATCAAATTCCAGATGTACGGCTTCTGCATGTCCGGTTTTTCCACTGCAAACTTGTTCATAAGTTGGATTAACTGTGTGTCCACCGGTATATCCTGTTTCTGTTTTAGTAACACCGGGAAGTTTGGCAAAGGTTTTTTCAATACCCCAAAAACAACCTGCTGCAAAAGTTGCTTGCACATCTCCTCCTTAGGCCAGGGCTCATCCTATGCAAACAATGCATCCAAGGTCTGCGCTTCTAGTATTTGATCTGCCCAATGAAGTAATTGTTCAGAATTTGCTTCTTGAATACGTTTTTGATAGATAGAAGGTATGAAACCAAACTTTCGTTTTAGTTGTCTAACCAAAACAGCTAATTCCCCAGTCTGAATTCCTTCTTCTCTGCCCTCTTCTCTGCCCAATTCTAACAATTTATCTGCTATTGACATAGTTTTACCCCCTGGATCTGATAATCCTTCTCGTATTATGTCTGCTACTGCTTTCGGTTGCTCCGTATTACCTGCCTCAACAACATATTTTAGCAAAGCTTCTATATATCCGGTAGTCCCGTTTTCTTGTAGCAAAGACTGTAGCATATCCTTAAAAAGCTGTATCACTGTCATGAATTCTCTTTCCCAAACGTGTTTCATGATAAAAGCCATTATTCCTACCCAGCGTTGTTCTCGTAATGTTTCATCTGCTACTTGATGCATATCAATAAGATGAAAGGGCTTGTACAACACCTCTTCAATTAAAGCTAATGAAGATTAAATAGGAAGTCTATCTTTATTTTTAAAGATGAAAACGTTTTCCATAAGCATTTGTGGCAGCAACGAGTGCATTCGTGATGCCTAATTCGCTAGCCGCATGTCCTGCATCTGGCACCATATTTAATTCGGACATGGCCCAAGCTTGATGCAGTGCATAGGCATTATCCGCTGCACAACACATATCGTAACGGCCATGCACAATGATTCCTGGAATGTCAGCAATTTTATTGATGTCACGCAAAATTTGGTTGGGTTGTAAAAAAGCGCGGTTGATAAAATAATGCGCTTCTATGCGCGCAAGGCTAATGGCTGTATGGGGACTCGTGAGATAATCCACCACTTTTGTGCTGGGTAATAATGTGGCACAAATTGCTTCCCATCGTGACCAAGCTTTTGCGACGGCCATTCTGTTAACCTCATCTTTGCCCGTTAAATGTTTGTAATAACTTTGGACAATATGTTTTTGTTCAGATGTTGATAAAGGCTTAAGAAAATCCTCCCAAGCTTCTGGAAAGATACGACTTGCACCTCCGGGTGCATAAAACCAGTCAAGATCTTCAGGTCTACATAGAAAGATTCCACGTACTATCATGCTAATCACTCGTTCGGGATGCGTTTCGGCATACACCAAAGCCAAGGTAGATCCCCAGGAACCTCCAAATAACACCCAGCGATCTATTCCTAATTTCTGGCGTATGGTTTCCATATCTGAGACCAACTCTTGCGTTGTGTTTCCTTCTAGTTCTGCATGGGGTGTTGATTGACCTGCCCCACGTTGATCAAATAAAACAATACGATAGACATTGGGATCGAAAAAGCGACGATGATCTTCATTACAACCCCCGCCTGGGCCACCATGTATAAAGACAATAGGCAACCCCTTAGAGTTTCCACATTCCTCAACATGTAATATATGAGGTGCTGCCACAGAGATTTGATGAACAGCATAGGGTTGAATTGCAGGATAAAGCGTTAACATTGCAGACTTCCTTAGAGCTCAAGCCTGTAAGGTATTACAGGCAACTTGTCTAAGTCAAATGCTGCATAAGGTATTGATTGCCTGTCTTTCTCTGGACAATCGCTTACAAAGGGATGTGCGGATCACCTATATTCTGGCAATCACCTGAAGTGGAGAATAAGAATTGTCAATCTCCAACCGACCATATTCGGTGTTAGCCCAGGTGAATAACCTGGGCTTTTTTTAAGTGCTGGATTTGCCAGATCGTTTTCTATCATGCTCTTTTAAAAACTTTTTGCGTAATCGAATACTCTTAGGCGTAATTTCCACCAGTTCATCATCTGAAATAAATTCTAAAGCATATTCCAAGGTAACTGGAATAGGTGTGCTTAGAATAATATTTTCATCGCTGCCTGATGCACGCATATTGGTAAGCTGTTTTTCTTTGGTGACATTCACCACCAAATCATTATCTCGAGTATGAATGCCCACAATCATCCCTTCATATACTTCTGTTTGTGGACCAATAAATAAACGCCCACGAGGCTGTAGATTAAAAAGAGAATAGCCTGTGGCTTTTCCAGCGCTCATGGAAATTAAAACGCCTTCATTGCGCTTTGCAACAGTTCCTGTTTGCACTGGACCATAAGCATCAAAAACATGCGTCATGATCCCTGAACCAGAAGTGAGGGTAAGAAATAAGGTATGAAAGCCTATCAACCCCCGTGCAGGAATATTGTATTCTAAACGCACTCTACCTTTACCATCAGGCACCATATCCAGCAATTTCCCTCTTCTTTCACCAATTTGTTGCATGATGCTACCCTGATGTTGCTCTTCAAGATCAATCACTAATTCTTCATAGGGCTCTTGTAATTCACCATTCACTTCATGCACAATCACCTGAGGTGTTGACACTGCCAATTCATAACCTTCGCGGCGCATGGTTTCAATTAAAATTCCTAAATGCAGTTCTCCACGCCCAGAAACTTTAAATTTATCTGCGCTTTCGGTGTTTTCAACACGCAAAGCAATGTTATGCACAATTTCACGCATGAGACGATCGTGTATTTGTCTACTAGTAACATATTTTCCTTCTTTGCCTGCAAAAGGGGAATCGTTCACTTGAAATACCATGCTAATGGTAGGTTCATCAACACTTAAGGGCGGTAACATCTCAGGGTTGTCTTTTGCGCAAACGGTGTCTGAAATCGTGAGATCTTCTATGCCTGTGATGGCGACAATGTTCCCGGCATAGGCCTCGTCAATGGGTTTGCGTTCTAAACCTAAATAGCCAAAGATTTGCAACACTCGCCCAGAACGTGTTTTGCCTTCTCTATTCACAACCGTTACTTGTGAATTGACAGAAATTTTTCCTCGGGTAATTCTGCCAATGCCAATCACCCCAACATAGCTTGAATAATCTAAAGAACTGATTTGCATTTGAAAAGGGCCTTCCTGTGTTGCAGGCGGCGGAGATACATAACGCACAATCGTTTCTAATAGAGGCGTCATATCGCGGCTTTCCTTAGCCAAACTTAAGGTTGCATATCCTTCTAAGGCTGAAGCATACACAATGGGAAAATCGAGCTGAGCCTCCGTTGCCCCTAGGCGATCGAACAAATCAAATACCTGATCAACCACCCAATCAGGCCTGGCCCCGGGTCTATCGATTTTATTAATCACTACAATAGGGTGTAAACCCTGTTTAAAAGCCTTTTGGGTGACGAAACGCGTCTGTGGCATAGGGCCATCCACGGCATCTACTAAGAGCAATACGCAATCCACCATGGACAGAATGCGTTCGACTTCCCCACCGAAATCTGCGTGTCCTGGGGTATCTACAATATTAATATGGTAACCCTGCCATTCAATGGCGGTGTTTTTAGCCAGAATTGTAATTCCCCGTTCTTTTTCTAGTACGTTTGAATCCATCAAACGTTCCACCTGGGCGCCCCTTTCCTCGACTGTACCTGTTTGCCTAAGCAGTTTATCCACCAAAGTCGTTTTACCATGGTCAACGTGGGCAATAATGGCAATGTTTCGTAGCTTTTCAATCATGAAGAAATACTCTATACAAATAACTAATAAAGACGGTAAAAGTTTTGATACTAAGCTAGATTGGAGTATAAAGCAAGTATTTTAAGAAGGTGACCTATGTCAAAAGTACTCATTGTTCATGATAAGCCCAGCAATGTAGAAGATATTAAACGCGATTTACAGGAGATCCCAGTCGAGGTATATACAGCTAAAAATCATGATGAAGCACTGCTCTTGGCTGAACAGCATAAATTTTCATTATTATTGATGAATACTGACTCTGAAAATTTGAAAAATCAAATTAGACAATTTATCGATGCTGAATCACAAAGGAACAATTTAAAAAAAGAATTAGAATGGCGAAAATCTTTAGAATTACTTGCGAAAAAACATGCAGAAACCCTGACAAGCAAAACCAAAGAAATGACTCTGCTTACCAATGTTGCTGTAAAAGGTTTGGAAGAGCCACTGGTTATCATTGAAAATTGCATTACATTATTATCAAATCAACGTGCGGAATTAGTACATAAAGGCGGCAAAGAGCATATTGATCTGATTGCAAACAATACAAAACGTATTCGAAAATTGCTTAATTCCTATCTACAATATTCAATTACCCATAATGATTCTGAAAAACATACCACTGTTTTCATGAACACCGTTTTAAATAATGCCATTGAAAATATGAAACCAGAAATCGACAGCAGCAAAGCTTTGATTACATTTAGTGCCTATGCCTTCAATGCCTGTCCTCCCATTTTGGGAGATGAGCAACAATTAACAGCCGTGTTTCAATTGCTTCTCAATAATGCTATTCAGTTTCGTAGTGAAAAACCCATACAAATTAATATTCAATTGGAGGTTTTGCATGGACTCTGTCTATTTTCTATTCAGGATAATGGAATAGGCATACAACCCAAATATTATGAAATGATATTTTGGGCATTCAAACCAGAGTTGCAAGCGAATGATTATAAAAAAGATGGCATTGGTCTTGCGGTATGTCGGAAAGTCATTGAACGTCATGGGGGTAAAATATGGGTAAACTCTATTCCTAATGAGGGATCGACCTTTTATTTGGCTTTACCCTGCGTGTAATTTCACAATCTTCGATTCAAAAACATACAAGCTATACTATCTATATAGATTTTGGTTCCGGTAATTTGTGTGCATATACAAAGAAGGTAAATTATGGAAACACTTGTTTTGCATTCAAGCGCAACAGCCCAATGGCAAGCTTTAGTAAGCGAGGCGCAAGCCATAACACATACAAAACTTGGTGAGGATATGGAAAGTTATCTTGTGTTTCTTTTGATGCGTTTTGCGAATCACCCTGAAATTGCACATAGCTTATTAGCCATTGATTTTCTTAAAAGCTTACAATCTCTCGGGCGAGAACGAGCAGAAAACTTGCGAGATCTTGGCGATAAATGTTTGTTGTTCGCAGGGCTTTTCCCAGGGCGCGCCAGAAGACGCCGTGTTCGTATTAGTTATTTTATTGAACTTGGCCAAAATGCATATTCTTCACTTGCTTTGGATACTAAGGCCCTTGCGCTTTCTTCACTTTTATCTGAACTAGGCCAACTCCTCTTGGGTTTAATTGATGTTTTGCAAAAAATGTAATAATTTGTAGT
>CAZCHZ010000100.1:0-5824 GCA_964498615.1 uncultured Legionellaceae bacterium
GGTCTCCAGTAACTTTCGACCCTCAAAATAACTGAGATGCTGGGCCATCAGGTTCAAAATCACAAAAGGTTGAGTACTGTCTGGTTCTTTGGATATCTGAGAGGACTTGGGCAAGGATTTTTTAAGGGGCTTTTGATAAAATTCCTCTTGCACCAAGGCATCCATTTCTAGATCTGAAACTTTATATTCAGGTGCTGTACTTTTTGAAAAGCTTTTCTTTCTGGAGCGCAACACATCCCACAGTACACCTGCACTTATCATCAAACCCACTAACAATAATAATATTCTTAATCCCAATTCCATTGCCTTGCTCCTTTTTTATGCAGCAGCTTCTACTTCCTTATCTGCATCTGCCATGGCAAAAGCTTCTGCCACATCTACGGATACCAAACGTGATACCCCCGGTTCATGCATTGTTACACCCACCAAATGATCCGCCATTTCCATGGTCGTCTTATTATGGGTAACGAAAACAAATTGAATAGTGTTAGACATGTGTTTGACAAGCGAACAAAAACGCACAACATTTGCATCGTCCAAAGGCGCGTCCACTTCATCTAACAGACAAAATGGCGCAGGATTTAATTGAAAAATAGAGAAAACCAACGCCACTGCCGTTAAGGCTTTTTCTCCTCCGGACAATAAATGAATAGAACTATTACGCTTGCCAGGGGGTCTTGCCATCACCATTACACCTGCTTCTAATAAATCTTCACCTATCAGTTCTAAATAAGACTCTCCACCACCAAACAAATGTGGAAACAAAGTTTGAAATGAATGATTTACTTTATCGAAGGTTTCTTTAAAGCGCGCACGCGTTTCTCTATCAATCTTTCGAATAGCATTTTCCAAAGTTTCTAAGCTTTCTGTTAAATCTTTGTATTGTGCGTCTAAATACGTTTTACGTTCAAGCTCACTTTGATATTCTTCAATGGCAACCAAATTAATCGCTCCTAAACGGGTAATACGTTCCGTGACTCGCGTTAATCTTTGATTCCATTCTGATTCTTCCGCTGACGCTGGCAGATCCTTTAAGATATCCTCAAAATTGATATTCAGTTCTGCGCCTTTCTCCTCTACCGTTTGTTTTCGCACAGATTGCGCCTGCCATTCCATACGTAGGGATTCAAGATCGGCCCGATGACGTTCTATCAGCGTTTCTAATTCGTTTCTATTCTTTTCAAGGGTTCTGAGTTTATGATCAACTGCTTCAAGTGCCGCTCTTGCTTCATTCAAGTCTGTCTCGACATCTATACGTTGTGTCAAGAGCGCTTCTAGATCATTTTTCATTTGCTGTGTTGGCTCAACCAGGGCATCCAGTGCTTTTTGTAATTCCTGGCTGCGATTGATAACCTGGGTTTGTTGCGCTTGCAAACGCGTAATGCCCCGGGTCGTTGCCTCTATTTGTGTCTTAAGACCCTCTACCTTCAAGGCCATTTGATGACTTTGCTCTTGCGTGCTTCGCATATTCACCGTTGCTTGTTTTAGTAAATCGCCTAAAGTATCACGCTCATTTTTCAAGGCAGTGCGACGATTGGCAAAATTTTCCATGTCGTTTAAGGCGGTTTCTAAACTTAAACGCGCAACCATAATAGTTTCTTCCGCTTGTTTGCATTTTTGCGCATGTTCTGATTTTTGTTCGGCGAGCGCTGCCAGACGCGTTCTCGCATGTGAAAGATTGATGTTGGCAGCACTCACTTTTGCTGAGAGCGTCTTTAAGACAAGTGATTCTTGTTCGGCAACTTTATGTAAAGCTTCTCTTTCAATTTCTAGTGTCTTTATTTTATGATCTGTGTCCTGCATTAAAGTCGACATTTCAGATAATGCAGCATCCAGGCTGGCTAATTCTACTTGCAATTGTTTGATGTCCTGTTCCCTTTGCAAGACCCCAGCATAGAGATCCTGACCTTTATAAACTTTTAACCAATGCTTACCTAACCAAATACCCGCCTTGGTTATCAAAGATTCATGTGGCTGTAATTGCGAACGCAATGAAAGCGCCTGGTGTAGATCATCTACTATATAAACACCCTGTAACAAATGGCTGATAGGAAAATTGGAATTGACAACGGTATGTAAAGGTTTGCCAACATGCGTTTGAGAAGGTGCAGGGCTTCCTTCAAGTTGTTTTTCCACTAACATCAACATGCCGGATTCAAGCGATTCTAAATGCGAAGTGAGTGCCTCTAAGCCTGGAACACAAATGGCTTCCAGTGCTAATCCCAGCACTGTTTCCAGAGCTGTTTCATACCCCGGCTCCACTTTAAGTCCTTGTGCTAAACGTTCTTCATGACTTATTCCATGATTATTTAACCATGTCTTTAAAACATTATCTGTTTTATGAAGCGCTGCTTGTTGTAGCGCTTCTAAGGAAACGCACTGGCCTCGTAAGGCCAATTGCTGACGAAAGAGCGCTTCATACTTTTCCTGATGAGCTTCGCGTGTTTCGCGTTCAATATTTAAGGCATTCGTGCATTCTTGAAGTTCAGTATTCCGCTTGCTGGCCATAGCATCAAAGTTCCCCGCTTCCAGCTCAAGCGCTTCAAGATTTTGGTTAAGTTTTGCGATATCCCAATTTTTGGATTCTTCTTCAAAGCGTTCCAATTGTGTTTTAGCAAGCGATATTTCACGTTCGTTTTGAGCAATCTTGAGTTTTTCAACTTCAGCAATTTGATTAGGCTTTTGCGCATCGATTTGAAATTGTTCGAAGCCTTCTGTTGCCCGTCTTAAGGAGTTTTCAGCTTCTAGGCACAGGGCTTGATCCTGTTCTAATTTCGCTTTAATAAGATTTAATTCGGGCAATAAGATCTGCAATTCATCTTTCAGTACTTTCACAGCTGCGGTATCTGCAAAGCAATCTGTTTCCAACTTTAACATTTCTTGGCTGCAAGCTTTTAAATCTTTTTGTAATTGCACTTCCCGTTCTTCTTGGTGTGCTAAATTTTGTTCTATGCGCCCAATTTGTGCACCCAGATCATAATAGAGCACTTGCACTTCATTGACAGCATCACCGCCTTCAATATGTTCTTGACGTAATTTTTCAAGCGACAAATCAATGCTGATTCGCTGCGCCAATTTTTCTTCAAGCAAAACAGATAAACGTCGAATGTCGGTGGCATGTGCTTCTAATACTACTGTTAAAGCGCGCCAACGAATACTTGTCAACTCTGCTTCTAGCGTTTCTTGTTCTTGTTTATATTCTTTATAACGTTTTGCTGACTCTGATTGACGATTTAAACGTTCCAATTGTTTTTCTAATTCCTGTCTGACATCATTGATACGTTCCAAATTTTCTCTGGTATGACGCATCCGATTTTCTGTTTCTCGTCTTCTTTGGCGATAAACAGAAATACCTGCGGCTTCTTCTAAGAATGCACGTAAATCTTCGGGCTTAGATTCGATCACGCGAGCTATCATGCCCTGTTCAATGATGGCGTAACTTCTGGGCCCTAGGCCTGTGCCTAAAAAAACATCGGTGATATCTTTGCGTCTACATTTCACCCCATTTAAAAAATAACTGGATTGATTATCTCGGGTGGCCACACGACGAATCGCAATTTCAGCATAACTTGCGTACTCGCCTCCCAAAGCACCATCTGAATTATCAAAGGATAATTCAACCGAGGCTTGGCCAACCGGGCTTCTACCTGTCGACCCATTAAAGATAACGTCCGACATGGATTCTCCGCGCAAGGTTTTAGCAGAACTCTCACCCATTACCCAACGAACTGCATCAATAATGTTTGATTTGCCGCAACCATTGGGCCCAACGACCCCCATCAGGCTACTTCGAATATCAAATACTGTCGGATCGACAAAGGACTTAAAACCTGAGAGTTTAATTTTTTTCAAAGTTAAGGGCATAATCGCAAAAATCCTGGCGTTCTAAAACCACAATTGAGTATAGCATAGCCCAAAAGCTTCTTGACAGGTCAGCGGACTTGATTTTGACGTGAAGCTCGAGATATTGTATTAGTTTATAAGAGGTAGAACTGTGATTGAATCTGTAGATAGCAACGCCGTAGTAAGAAAAACAACTTATTTTTCCCTGCCAAGCATTCGCCCCTGGATGGCTGTGCTGGCATTGCTACTATTGATGTGGTTTCTACCTGCACCCGAAGGCATCAGCCTGCAAGCTTGGCATCTCTTTGCCATTTTTGTGACAACAATTCTGGGCATTATTTTTAATATCTTGCCCATGGGTGCACTGGCCATCATGGCGCTTGCCTTCTCAACCATCACCCATACCTTAACCACACAGCAAGCGCTTTCTGGTTTTAGCTCCCATATTATGTGGTTGATTTTAACCGCTTTCTTTTTGGCCCGAGGTTTTATTAAAACAGGCTTAGGCGCTCGTATTGCTTATAATTTTGTAAAACATCTCGGCAAAAGACCTTTAGGTCTTGCTTATGGACTCATCACCACAGAATTTCTATTAGCGCCTTTTACGCCCAGTAATACGGCAAGAGGTGCTGGTATTCTTTATCCCATCGTGAGCTCCCTAGCTAAGGAGTATGGCAGCACAAAAGCAGAAGGCACACATAAAAAAATTGGTGCCTACTTGATGCAAGTCGCATATCAAGCCAATGTAATCACCAGCGCCATGTTCTTAACCTCTGCAGCCGGCAATCCCTTGATTGCAAGCCTTGCCTCCAAAATAGGTGTTGAATTAAATTGGACTTCCTGGGCCTTGGCTGCCTTGGTTCCCGGTGTGATCAGTCTTGCGGTCTTACCTGCGCTTTTATATATTTTCTATCCACCTGAATTAAAAGAAACGCCTAAAGCGCCGGAATTTGCTCGGCAAAAATTACAGGACATGGGACCTCTTTCTAAAAATGAATGGATTATGTTAAGTACCTTCGGCCTGTTACTCGCTTTATGGATGTTTGGCAGTGTATTAAATGTGGATGCAACAGTTGCAGCGTTTTTAGGGGTTTCTATTTTACTTGCAAGCAAAGTATTAACTTGGGAAGATCTTTCACAAGAATATAATGGTTGGCATACTTTTGTCTGGCTAACCACCTTGCTGACTTTATCTAATTTTTTGACAGAATTTGGCATGATTTCATGGTTAAGCACACATATGCAGGGCATGGTAAGCGCCTATTCCTGGCTGACGGCGCTGGTAGCGATTGCCTTATTTTATTTTTACATCCACTATGCTTTTGCAAGTATGACAGCGCATATTAGTGCTATGTTTAGCCCCTTTGCGATGGTCGCCATTGCCAGTGGTGCGCCCCCTATGATGACCGTTCTTACTCTAAGCTTTTTCTCAAGTCTTTGTGCCAGTTTAACGCATTATGGTACAGGCTCAGCCCCAGTCTATTTTGGGGCTGAGTATGTAACCTTAAAGGCCTGGTGGAAACTGGGGGCGATAACCAGTATCTCAAACATCCTTATTTGGGCGTTTGCGGGCGCCTTATGGTGGAAGATTCTGGGGCTTTGGTAATCAATAAAACATCATCCAGAAAAATGTCCTAAACTTAAAATACTATGAGCAATGTATCAAATGCAGCTACACCCTTTAAAATTTTGTTTGTCGACAATAGCAAAACCACTAGAGCTGTTATGTCAGCTTTATTTCAGCAACATGGCTACACGGTGGAAGCTGTAGGCACCGGCCCAGAAGCCCTTGAAAAATTAAAATCCGACACCTATGACATTGCGGTGATGGATTTATATATGCCCGTTATGAATGGCTATGAAGCTGCTAAGATAATTAGACAGATGCCAGATGCTGCATTTAAAGATATCCCGATTGTTGCTTTAACTGCCAGTCAAGACCCTAAGGATATAGAGCTTTGCAAGAATAATGGTATGAATG
>CAZCHZ010000101.1:0-5776 GCA_964498615.1 uncultured Legionellaceae bacterium
CTTACCAAGAAAGCCAAAGCTTCCTGGCGGTATATTTTCTGTGGCACTTTCCGTAAACTCACGCCTCCCAGACATTATCTGGCACTCTGCTCTGTGGAGCCCGGACTTTCCTCCCAGTGCATATGCACTGCGCGACTGTCTGGCTTACTCCCACTGATATTCTATCATTTAATTAGATTTTTTTTTAGTGCCCTCATTCGTAGGTTTGGGATGTGTAGTGGAGTCTTGCGCATCTTGCTTCGGCGCTGCTTGCCTACGCCAATGAGGAACATATGACTTGCGCGTTCTTATTGACGCACCCGACAGTGGTATTTGTTTTGTTTGTTCTTCCAGATTGAGCACCCTATCATCCTGCAGAATCCCATTGCGTTCCGCTTCTCGTCCCTGATTGATACGCTGTCGCATTTCATCATTGCCTACAATACAGTCATCTATGTTTTCTGTTTTTTTTGGTTCTTTGTGCTGCAACTGCTCCCAAACTTTAAAATATTTTTCATCAATTTGATGAACCATTCTACCCATAAGAAGCAAATCATGTGGTTCTTGAGTCAACGCTTCAATCCTTTCAACGGTTTCATTTTTACCCCATAATCTCTGCCATAAGTTAGGAACTTTAGAAACAATGGCGATACATTCTTTGTGACTGTCTTTGTTTCTGATATAAGTGGTCTTGGTGCCGCCAAACAAAAAAGAGAGAAAACCGCGGGTCTTGGCGCCACTATCATCTACTTCATACATATCTTTCTCTTTTCTACCTCTGCCCATTTGAATATGTCTAATTTTTTGGAGGTTTTCTATTTCCAATTGTTTAGCGTTTAATAGCATAAGCGAAGGCTTAATATCCTCTTCATAAAATTCTTGATGTGTCCTGTCAAAACTATCTATAAACCCTTGTTTTTTATTTTTTAAGACTCTTATGTCTTTTTCTAAAGACGTCAGAGGTAAAGCGAGATCTAGAAATTCATGATCCTTAAACAACGCATCATAAGACAACCCTTCTTCGGTGGGTTTGCCACTCAGTATAATCGTTGCAACTGGTTCTTGTGTAATGGCCATATTACCTCCAAACTTCTAGCCTACAAGACGGGCGCCAGACTCAGGGCTTTGTCTCTTTCTTAAAGGTTTTAATTCACTATCAAGTAACTGTTTTAATTTTTGATCTTTTATGGGTCTGTTATCGTGCAATGCACTAATATAATTATCATTCAGATCCTGAAACTTATGGTATTGACCTGTCGCTTTTATTATTTGTAAATCTTCTATCAACCTTAAGAGCAGCTGCGTATCTAATCGGTGATTTTCTTTGCTTTTACCCAAACCAAATAACCCACCAAAAGCAGTAGTCGTTTCTGTTGGTTGAAAATTGCTTAAGGCTGAAATGACGGAATTAATTTGACCCTCAAGCGCTTCGTCCCGCGTAATATCCGTGTTTTCATTCGCATAATACTCAAATATTTCGACCAATTCTTTAGGTCTTGTTCCATCTTTTCTTCTGGCCAAGGGATCTGCGCCGGTTTCTAATAACAGCTTAACCGCTGGTGTGATTAATATATCAGGGTCTGGGGGATTTTCTGCCATTTGAAGAAAGACATGCCTAATGTCACTATTTTGCATTACGCTGGCACAATAGGCAGAAACTAATGCAGATACGTCATCAGGTGTCATTTCTCCTTCTTCAAGCCATGTCTCGTATAATTCTTTAATACCTATTGTTTGGACAGGCTTTTCTCTCTCTGCTTGAACAGGCATTTCTTGAGTAAGGGGTTGTTGCTCCGACGCAACAGGCGTCATGGTCATGGGCTTAGAAGATATAAAATTAAAATAATGACTTTTTTGACTTTGAGCAATTTTGTCAAGTTTTCCAAATAAATATGGAAAAGTTAACTGTTCATGAGTGTCGGGATCTGCCTGAATTCCTTCAGATGCAGATGATGCAGAATTAACCTTCGCAACTACGAAATAATGCTCAAAACTTGTCTGAGTCAAGGCTGGTATTTTTATAGTCTCTCCTGTACTATTTTTAAAAGAATAGGATGTGCTTGCAGTTACTTGATGAGGTTTTATGAGTCTATGGTCATCAGCATGGCTCATTGCTAAAAACTGAGGGTTATTAAGAGAAATTCTCATGTAAAACTGGTTGGGTTTTCCCTTAAGCGATTCTTCAGCTTGCGTTCTGTTCATGAGTTCAATTAACCCTGCGTTATAATAAGTTCTATGCTGAGATAAAGTACATAACATAATAGATAAATGCTCAAGCAATGCCTGAAGACGCTCTTCATTTGTGCCCTCATTTACAACCTTAGCCATTTTTTTATTAATTATAAAAAAATCATTAATCTGTTCAGTTGACTGGCCATGCTTCATAAAAACATCACATAGAAATTCTAATTGCTTAATATGTGCTTTTTTCACAAAAGGCGTATTCAAGGTGTGAAAAAACGCTAATATTGCAAACTGTTTCAGATTCTTCATTATTTTTTCATCTGTAATCGGTGTGATAGTGTTAAGTAATCTTGCTCCCACAAAGTCTTGGGCTTGTTTAAGCCATGCAGCTCTTGCCTTTTTGGCGGCTGTTTCTTCAGGACCAATGACTGCAAGAGGACTGTCATTTTCTGTGAGCAATTTGCCATCCTTCGCGCGCGCAGGGATTAATTTATATTTATCATCACGCATTTTATCATTTATATCCGAAAATATCGGATCGACTTTAGATGCATTTTCTCTCAGTTCTTGAATGTTGATATAAAATGGAAGAAGTGCTGGGTCCATCGCGGGTGTTTTTGATTGATGTGTGGCGCTTATTGCTTTAATGTTTTCTAAAAATGTTTTAAGCGATACCGCTTCTCCTGTTGAGTTTTTTCCGTTTGTCGTCATTTGCTGAATCATGAATTCATTGCCATGGGGTACTAACCTGAATGGTAGATGCTGAGCGACATTTTTCTTATCCACATAAGATAGCGCAAACAAATGTTGATTGGGATCCGCAGGATCAAGATAACCGGAAAGTCTTATAACCACTTTGTCTGGGTGTGTCCTAAAATAACCTTCCAAATCTTCGCGCCTATCATCACCTCTCCATATCACAACATCATCTTGTGAAAAAGCTTTTTTATAAGCCTCTGACATTTTATCTACAATTGCTTCTCTAGCTTTAATAACTCTATTTTGTTGTTCAGAGATAAACTGTTGATAAGGAATCAATTTAGGAAAGTCTGGATGGGGGGCACCATTAGGTAACACTATTTGTACTTTATTACCGAGCGTCAACCTAAACAGTGCGTTTATTGTTTGTCTTTGTTCGTTTACCATAAATATCTGGTAAAATTTAAAGTTACCACTGGGATCTGTTTTCTTATCGGCAGTATTTGAGATGATAATCGTATAAGTTCCCACGGGTTTACCAGCCAATGCATGCGCAACATCCTGTGCAGTTTTGGCTTTCCAGTGTAGACTAACATCCCGTGTTGCTTTCATTAACTGTCTTTGCATAATCGCCCTGACAATCAGTCTTATAATTGTTGAATCCTTTCGTTCTATCGCCGCTTCTAGTGCTTCCGGAATCACGACCTCAGCATTCGCTTGGAAACTTCTAAAAAATGATAGATTCCCGGTAGGATCCGCACCGCAATCTAGCAAGGTTTCAATGGTTGAAGCTTTTACTTTTTTGTTTTTAATTGCCTGAAGCAAAATGGCACCTTCTTCGCTGCTTTTATCTAAAGAAATGCCTGCATAATGCACAGCATTTAATATGGCTTTAGTGTTATTGTTTTCAACAGCCGTCTTTAAATCAATTGTTTCACCGCGTAGAACATCCGCTTTCATCTTTCTAATGAGCTCTGATAATGTAGCATATTGATAGGATAGGGACGCACTGTTTTGTTTTGGTTTGCCTGTTGAATCTAGGCTAACAACTTCTAAGGTAAGTTTATTATCACTTAGCGTTACCGTGAAATAACGATGTATGACTTTTCCCAGAGCATCTACCATAGAAATCCCGTAACAACCCGGTGTTAGAGACAAGTCATATGGCCATATTCTATATTGATACCTTGAGGCTCCTTTTGCTAATATTCTTAATTCTTTTGCCGCTTCTTGTGCAGCTTTGGCGCCAGAAAATTTATCCCTATAGTTCTTGCTAAATTCTGCCTGCTCTGCTCGTTCTGCTTTCAGTCTTATTTGTGTTTGTCCTATTACTTTTTGAGCATTTGCATATTTTTCTTTCGCTTTTTTGTCAACAAACACCTGACATTGTACAAGAAAAGCCTCGGCTGCGTCTTCTTCGGTTCCCTTCATGTTTGGAGCTAATTCATCTAATGCCCTATCACCTATTTCTGCGTGCACATAAGGTAAAATATATCCCTTTGCTTGCAAATCTACTTGATCTTCAGATTGACCGGGTTTTCTTAAACCCTGTTTTATAGCATCAGTAATTCTATTTAAAATTTGGTTTGCGTTATTTTGCCAATCTTGATTGTTATTTCTTTGAGCCTCTGCAGCATTTCGAATTGCATATGTCAATACAGCATTAACATGGACACCCATCTCAAACAAAAGTGGATCTTCTGCAAACACATTCGCACCTTCTTTTAGTAGTTGTGCCACTTGTTTAGGATCGGCATTTGGTTTGGCCAAAATATTTAACAACGCCCGGGTCTCTTCATTTGAAGTAGACATGTGTATCTCCTTCAATAGGTTCTATTGCTTATTATTAGAGAGAGTATTGGCTTTCGAAGTTCATTGTGGGAGGAGTATTTTAGATACGTCGCCAAAGGGTGCCGGTGGCCGTGTCTTCTAGGGCAATACCCGCTTTTGTCAGCACATCTCTCATCCTTTCTTTTTCTTTCCAATCTTTGGTTTTTCGTGCATGTTCACGCATAGCAATTAATTTTTCTATTTCTGCAATCTCCATGCCCTTAATTTCATCTTTATAGGTAGCTTTTGTGCCATGCAAAAAGGCGACCGGATCTGCGGTCAATAATCCCAAAATCTGTCCTAATTTTTTTAAAAGTGCTGCCAGTTGTTTTGCATGTTCTATGTTCTGTTCGCGTTCACGATTAATTTCTCTCACCAAATCAAATAACACTGCCAAGGCAATGGGTGTATTAAAATCATCATCCATGGCTTCTTCAAAACGTACTGTAAAATTTGAATTTTCAAGGGGCTTTATTTTATTAAGGCCTTCTAACCCACGAAGACAGGTATAGAAGCGTTCCAAAGCGGATACCGCAGGCTCTAGATTTTCCAAGCTATAATCCATAGGACTACGATAATGACTGGCTAACATAAAATAACGCAGCACCTCGCCTGGATATTGTTTTAAAAAGTCTTTAATAGTTAAAAAATTCTTAAGGGATTTGGACATTTTTTCTTTATTGATCTGAAGATAACCTGCATGCATCCAAGTATTGACAAAAGTTTTGTCTGTGGCAGCTTCCGACTGCGCACGTTCGTTTTCGTGATGCGGAAATATTAAATCTGGACCTCCACCGTGAATGTCAAAAGTTTCGCCTAAATTTTTCATGGACATCACCGAACACTCAATATGCCAACCCGGTCTTCCTTCGCCCCAGGGGGAAGACCAATGGGGTTCACCGGGTTTTGCCATTTTCCATAATACAAAATCTAGCGGGTTGCGCTTGGCTTCATTCACTTCTACCCTGGCGCCTGACTGTAAATCTTCTATATTGCGATGGGATAAGCAACCATAGGTTTTAAAGTGTGCAACATCATAATAGACATCCCCTGTTTCTCCCACATAGGCATAGCCCTTGTCGAT
>CAZCHZ010000102.1:0-5772 GCA_964498615.1 uncultured Legionellaceae bacterium
CCTTGATTGCCAATAATGATGGTCGCATGGGTAAAACACTTTGGACAGAGGAAGCCATGGGCGAGCCCATTGCCCTTTATGCTGCCTTTAATGAAGAAGATGAGGCCATGTATGTTGTGCGAGAAATTCGCGCTTGGGTAGAACGGGGCGGCAGATTGCAAGATGTAGGCATTTTATATCGTTCAAATGCGCAATCGCGTGTTTTAGAAGAAGCCTTGTTGCGAGTAGGGATCCCTTACCGTATTTATGGGGGTTTAAGATTTTTTGAACGTGCTGAAATCAAAGATGCGCTTGCTTATTTGCGTTTGTCAGTAAATCCTGACGATAACATTTCTTTTGAACGCGTCTTAAACACACCCCCGCGAGGGATTGGTGAAAAGACTTTTGAAAAAATCAAAGAAATCGCCGATTTCACACAATGCTCCTATTGGCAAGCATCAAAGAGCGCCCTAGATAAGCAAATCATCACAGGCAAGATAGCAGGTTCGCTTCAGAGCTTTATCACAGTCATCGAGAAATTAATGGCGGGTTTACACAATCCATTATCAACAGTGATAGAGGATCTTATTAGAGAGACTGGGCTATTGCAGTTTTTTAAAGAACAAAAAGGGGATAAGGCACAAGCCCGAGCAGAAAACTTAGAAGAATTATTGAATGCAAGCCATGATTTTGAAATGGAAGAATTTGATGACGAGCTCGATCCCCTCACTGCTTTTTTAGCCTATACCGCTTTGGAATCCGGAGATAAAAAAACAGATCCCAATAAAGAAGCGGTGCAGTTGATGACTCTCCATTCCGCCAAGGGCCTTGAATTTCCCTTGATATTTATTTGTGGTTTGGAAGATGGCTTGTTTCCAAGTTTTTATTCCAGAGATAATATTCAAGCTTTAGAAGAAGAACGTAGATTATGTTATGTCGGGATTACTCGCGCAATGCAGCGTTTACATTTTACTTATGCAGAGAAAAGGCGATTGTTTGGTCGGGACGAAGCAAGATGCATTTCTCGATTTGTAGGCGAAATTCCCGTGGGTTTATTGAAAGAGGCAAATCGTCGTGTCAGTGTTAATCGTTCTTCTATTTTGCGTCATGTAGCCACTAAAGAGCCTGTTGCAAATTTCGTTTTTCAACAAGCAGAAGAACCCGAAGGATTTTGCATCGGACAACGTGTGGTGCATGCCAAATTTGGTGCGGGTACGATTGTGGATCATGAAGGCATGGGTGAAAGAGCGAGAGTACATGTACGTTTTGACATTTACGGTAGCAAATGGTTGGCATTGACGTATGCGAAGTTAACCCCTGCTTAAAGGTACGAAAAAACATGGAAAAGCAATCTGGTTTAAGTTTACAAGAACGCTATACACCCGATAGCGCTTGTTTTGGTTGTGGACCTGCTAATGCGCTGGGTTTGAAACTGCGTAGTTTTTCACAGGGTGATAAAGTTCTAGCAAACTTTCAACCAAGTAAACATCATGAAGCTTTTCCAGGCGTGTTGAATGGTGGCATTATTGGTACGCTATTAGATTGTCATGCGAATTGGACAGCTGCTTGGCACTTGATGCAATTAAGAAATGCTACTCAACCTCCCTGCACAGTCACCGCTGAATATGCAATTAAACTTTTGCGTCCAACACCGACAGATTGCCCGCTTGAATTAATCGCCCATGTGGTGAGCGCAACGGAAGATAGTGTCATTGTAGAAGCAGAATTACAAGCCAATGGAAAACGTTGCGCGACTTGTCAGGGGCGTTTTGTGGCTGTTAAACCCGGACACCCTGCTTATCATCGTTGATAGTGCTTGTGTTGGGTTTTAGAGAATAATATACTTACATTGAATTAGTCTGCATTTTTGATAAAAGGAAGGGAATCTATGTTGCTAAATATCGCCATTGGATTATTTGTTATTGGCGCAGTTTTCGGAGCCATAGTGCTAACCGCAGTATTGCGAGATCGGCCTACACCCAAACCCGTAGTATTTATTCATGGGCTTTTTGTTGCTACAGCGGTTGTATTATTGGGCTTTGCATATTTTACAGAGCAACATGATAAGTTATTAGGCGTCATCTTGGGCCTGTTTGTGATTGCAGCATTAGGGGGCTTAACTTTATTTATGAAAGATATCCTCCATAAACCCATTCCCAAATGGTTGGCTTTGTTGCATCCTTTAGTGGCGGCCACTGCCCTTGTTTTATTGATTCTGTATGTATTACCTAAACCAGTGTAATTTCATTTTTTGCTAATTCTTGCTAAAGCAAGCAGGGCTATGCCTACCACAATAGAAACGCCACCTACGACTGGGGGAAGATGAATTGTTCTTTGTTGTTCTTCAGTCACCTTTAGGTTACCTATAGCAACGATATCTTTTTTTGTTGAATAACTAAATCCTTGGTAGGCAAGTGAGACAATACCGAATAAAATCAATAGAATACCAATAATATGTGTCATTGTTTTCATATATTTTCCTCTAGAAAGGTTTGCCGCTTATTTTAGTTATAGTAGAGTATGGCTATGATTGAAATCCCAGAAAATCCTTTTATCTTGGTAGACGGTTCTTCCTATCTTTTTAGGGCCTACCATGCCCTGCCTCCCTTAACCACTTCTCGAGGAAATCCAACAGGGGCAATTTATGGCGTAGTCAATATGCTACGTACCTTGATTAAAGATTATCATCCAGAACGCATGGTGGTGGTCTTTGATAGTAAGGAAAAAAATTTCCGACATCAGTTATTTCAGCCCTATAAAGCCAATCGAACGGTGATGCCAGAAGATTTACAGTCGCAAATTGAACCACTCTATAATTTGATCCGTGCTATGGGCCTGCCACTTTTGGTTGTTCCCGGTGTAGAAGCCGATGACATTATTGGTACCTTGGCAAGACAGGCGCAAGCGCAGGGCTGGTTTACGCTGATTTCGACAGGAGATAAAGATTTTGCACAATTGGTGGATGCACAAACCTTTATGATTAATACCATGTCTCAAAGCGTTTTGGATAGAGCAGGCGTAATTGAAAAATTTGAAGTTCCTCCAGAATTAATGGTTGATTATTTAGCCTTAATTGGGGACAGTGTGGATAATGTCCCAGGGGATCCCAATGTGGGTCCCAAAACGGCTGTCAAATGGTTAAACATGTATCATTCTTTGGATGCCATCATACAGCATGCCAATGATATTTCTGGCAAAGTGGGTGAAAATTTACGTGCGTCTTTAGAAATATTGCCTTTGTATAAAAAATTAGTCAGCATTGATGTGAATGTGCCTTTAACATTTGCACCTCAAGATTTTCACAAAAACCCTGCTGATCAGGAAAAACTGATTAACTTATTACGTGAATTAGAATTTAAAACCTGGTTGCGTGCCGTAGAAGATGTTGGGCCCAAAACGCAAGCCGAAAAAGCGCGCGATGAAAAACAAAGCGAAAAACGAGAGCAAAACGCAATTGAACAGCATTATGATTTGATCTTAACTGAAGCACAGTTTAATGCTTGGTTAACAGAACTTAACCAAGCGCCTATTTTTGCTTTTGATACTGAAACTAATAGTCTTGATTATGTGTCTGCAGATATGGTTGGCGTATCTTTTGCGATTCATCCCGGCAAAGCGGCTTATCTGCCTTTTGGGCATGATTATGAAGGCGCGCCTAAGCAATTAAAGGCGAAGTGGGTATTTGATAAATTAAAACCTCTGTTGGAAGATCCGCAACGTTTAAAGATTGGACATCATGTCAAATTTGAAACTGAAATTTTGCAAAACCAAGGTATCACTTTTAAGGGTGCCGTTTTTGATGTCATGTTAGAATCCTATCTCTTAGATAGTACAGGTTCTCGTCATGATATGGATACTTTATCAGAAAAATATCTTCATCATCGCACAATAACCTTTGAAGATGTCGCGGGCAAAGGTGCCAAACAAATCACTTTCAACAAGGTTGATTTAGAAAAAGCCTGTGCTTATGCCGCAGAAGATGCAGATATTACTTTGCGTCTGCATCAAGCGCTCTGGCCAAAATTTGATCACTATCCAAAATTAAAAAGCGTATTTGAAACCATCGAAATGCCCTTGGTGCCAGTATTGGCCAGAATGGAAATGGGGGGTGTACTCATTGATGCAAAATTGCTCGCAAAGCAAAGTGCTTTTCTAGAAACAAGAATGAAGGTTATTGAAAAAGACATCTATACAAGTGCGGGAACAGAATTTAATATTAATTCGCCCAAACAATTACAAGAAGTATTATTTGTGCGGTTAAAATTGCCTGTCTTAGAAAAAACGCCCACAAAACAACCCTCAACAGCAGAACCTGTTTTACAGGAATTAGCAGCGCAGTTTCCCTTGCCAAAAATGATTTTAGAATACCGAAGCTTGGCTAAATTGAAATCTACTTATACCGAAAAATTGCCTACCCAAATTAATCCTAAAACAGGTCGCGTGCATACCTCTTATAATCAGGCGATCACTGCGACAGGTCGTTTATCTTCAACCGATCCTAATTTGCAAAATATCCCCATTCGTACAGAAGAGGGACGTAAAATTCGCACTGCCTTTATTGCACCTACTGGGTTTAAAATTGTCTCTGCAGATTATTCACAAATAGAATTACGCATTATGGCACATATGTCAGGCGATCCTAATTTAATTCAAGCCTTTATGCAGGGCGATGATGTGCATAAAAGTACAGCAGCCGCAATTTATGGTGTGCCATTAAAAGAAGTGACAAGTGAGCAGCGCAGAAACGTCAAATCCATTAATTTTGGATTAATGTATGGGATGTCGGCCTTTGGTGTTAGTCGTCAATTGGGGATCTCTCAAAGTGAAGCGGAAAAGCAAATGAAACATTATTTTGATTGCTTTCCTGGGGTACGAAACTTTATGGATCATATTCGCACAACTGCTGCAGCCCAGGGTTTTGTGGAAACCCTGATGGGTAGACGTTTATATTTGCCAGAATTAAAATCCTATAATGCGATTAGACGAAAAGCTGCTGAGCGCGCAGCTGTCAATGCACCTATGCAAGGCACAAATGCAGATATTATTAAATTGGCGATGATAGCGCTTGATCGCTATATTATTGAAGAAAAAATCCCCGCACGTATGATAATGCAAGTTCATGATGAATTAGTGTTCGAGGTTTCCGAAAAAGTACTTCATGATGTCATGAGCAAAATAAAAGCCATCATGGAAAATATTATGCCCTTAGCTGTGCCACTGCGCGTTGACATTGGGGCTGGTAATAATTGGGACGAAGCACATTCGTCTTAATGATTGGGTTATCTATATATTTTCTTCTATAAGGGGCGCAGTTAACCAGGCGGATATTTTTTCTCTGGCATCAATTATACCGCTTCCTTTTAAGGCTGAAAATAATTGCACCGTCACCAAATCTTCATGAATACTTAATGCATTTTGCACTGTTTTTAAGACATTTTGTGCGGGGCCGCGATTCAGTTTATCGGACTTGCTAAGTAAAATATGCAGGGGCATTTCAAAGCTTACTGCCCAGTCGATCATCATCAAATCAAAGGGTTTTAAAGGTTGTCTAATATCCATCAGTAATACTAAGCCCTGCAAACTTTCTCTTTGTTGTACATAGGCATCTAAGAGTTTTTGCCATTGAATTTTCGTTGCCTCTGGGACCTTGGCATAGCCATAGCCGGGCAGATCCGCAATGCGGAAGTCGTTCATCACAAAGAAGTTAATCAACTGAGTTCTGCCCGGGGTTTTGCTTACCCTGGCAAGCCCATGAACACCGGTAATGGCATTTAGAGCAGTGGATTTGCCTGC
>CAZCHZ010000103.1:0-5735 GCA_964498615.1 uncultured Legionellaceae bacterium
GACCGGTCTCGGGAAATGCAGCAAAATCCTCATATACTTTTCTTGAATATAATTGGGTTTGCCATAAGCTTGCATTGGGTGCCATGGTCATCAAGGCTATGATAATTCCTTGATCTTCCTGAGGGGCTAGTTCGTGCTTGGCGCCTGCATATAAGAAATAAATACTTACCAGGATAATCACAGAAAAAACACCTGTAACTACCAAATTATCAAGGGAATGATGCAGGGCATTACTATAAGCATTGCTTAATCTTTCAAATTGTCTATCGATATAGGCGACAAGCCTTTCTTCATTATTGATATTATGATTTATGTCGCTTAACTTTGTATTTTTATGACTTGCCTTCAAAAATTTTGCACACATCACTGGAGAAAGTGTAAGCGCAATAACGGCAGAAACACCCACAGCGCCTGCAAGTGTAAAAGCAAACTCAGTAAACAATGCGCCTGTTAACCCGCCCATAAAACCAATGGGTACATAAACTGCGATTAAAACAACAGAAATAGCAATAATGGGATTTGCCAATTCCCTTGCGCCCAAAATAGCAGCCTCCATTTTGGTCAAACCCTCTTCTATATGGCGATGAACATTTTCAACCACAATAATGGCATCATCTACCACCAAGCCAATACCTAACACCAAAGCAAGCAAGGTTAAAAGATTAATAGAATATCCCAACAACAACATAATAAAAAAAGCACCAATTAAGGATAGTGGAATAGCAATGACAGGGATCAATACAGAACGCACAGATCCTAAAAATAAAAAAATCACAATCGTAACAATAACTAAAGCTTCGAAAAGAGATTGTTCTACCTCATAAATTGCACTATTTACGTAAGCAGTCGCATCATAGACAATTTTACCACTTAAACCCTGTGGCAATTGCTGTTGTATATCCGGGAATACGTTTCTGACTTTTTCAATTACCGTCAACAAATTAGCATTCGGCGCCACTTTAATACCAATGTACACCGCAGGTTGACCATCAAAACTTACAGCAGTATCATAATCTTCAGATCCTAGGCTTACCGTGGCCACATCTCTTAATCTAACGATAGCGCCATTGTTCGAGCGTAACACCAAATTTTTAAATTCTTCTACCGTATGCAAACCTGTATTTACTGTTAAGTTGACGGTAATCATTTGACCATCTGTACGACCTGCTGCTGCAATAAAATCATTTGCAGCAAGCGCAGTAAATACATCTTGTGAGGTTAAATGATGCGCTGACATTTTAATAGGATCAAGCCATGCACGCATGGCAAATTGACGTTTGCCCAAAATTTCCGCTAATTGCACACCTTCCACTGCTTGTAATTTTGGCTGTACAACACGGATTAAATAATCAGTAATATTATTACTGGGCAATATTTCACTATAAAATCCAATATACATGGAATCAATGGTTTCTCCAATAGCAACCGTAATAACAGGAATCTGGGTTTCCTTTGGTAACTGATTTAGCACGGCATTGACTTTCGTGTTGATATCACTTAATGCAATATTAGGATCATAATTCAATTTAAGATTCGCTAATATAGTACTTACCCCTAGAGTAGAGGTGGAAGTCATATAATCAATGCCTGTTGCCTGAGCAATAGAATGTTCTAGGGGTGTTGTAATAAACCCAGCAACAAGGGCAGGATCTGCGCCATAATAAGTCGTTGTTACTGTGATGACTGCATTTTCAGTATAGGGAAATTGTCTGACAGGTAATTCCCAAAGTGCACGTAATCCCAAGACAAGAATTAATAAGCTGACCACTGTCGCAAGCACTGGCCGTTTAATAAAAATATCTGTAATTTGCATACCCTAACTCTTACTTACCGGAGCCGCTTTTAGTGGCACGGGTTCGTTGACAAGATGGGGGTTTGGATTATTGCTGGGTAAAATGGTATTATTAATTATCACCGGGCTGCCGTTTTTAAGTTTTAGCTGACCGCCTGTCACTGCAATTTCACCTTCTTTTAGACCTTTGTCAATGGCAATCTGATCTCCTCTTGTTTCCCCTGTCGTTACAAAACGTTGTTCCGCAATCAACTGCTTTTTACCCTTCATTTCTTTTTCTATCACAACATATACACTGGAACCATAGGGATTAAAGCTGATCGCCGTTTGTGGGAGCGTCAAACGTTTCACAGGTTTTCCTGTAATCACTTCTACAAAAGCAAACATCCCAGGCAATAATTGATTTTCAGGATTACCAACTAAAGCTTCTACTGCGACATTTCTTGTATCAGCATCTACTTTGGGGTTCACTGTCGAAATAATACCTGGGAAGGTGACATCTGGATAGGTATCATTGTTCAATGTGATTTTTTGTCCAACAGATAGTTGTGTTAAGAATTGCTGTGGCAAATAAAAATCTGCATAAATAGGATCAATCGTTTGCAAGGTAACAATGGTGTCGCCAGGATTTAAATACTGCCCCAAGTTAATCAAAGAAATACCCAATCGGCCTTTAAATGGCGCCCGAATAACCTTCTTAGCTATTGTTGCTTCTTGTTCTAATACTTGCGCTTCAGCAGACTTCCAATTTGCAATATCAGTATCTAGGGTAGCTTGGCTTACCGCTTTAACATCAAATTGTAATTTATCACGTTCATATATTGATTTGTATAGTTCTGCTGTGGCTTTCAAAGAAGCTAGCTGTGCAATTTCTGCATCTGTGTTCAATTCCACAAGTATGGCATTCTCTTCTACTTCATCTCCCGGTGTAAAAAGAATTTTGCGTACCAAACCCGACAATTCCGTGGTCACTTCTACCCCTTGTACAGCACGCAAACTCCCCGAAGCTTTAATTTTTGGCTGCCAAGGCGCATATGCGACTTTTATTGTAGAGACAGCAACAGGCGGAATACCACCTGCCATCATGTATTTATTCATCATATAATTTTTAAAAGCTTTATAGCCAAAAATTAAGACAAAAAGAATAAAAACAAACACCAGCATAATCAACATCTGTTTGCTAAGCCAACGGTTATTTTTCATCATTCCCTTATCCCAATGATGATTTAAACGATCTTTTGCTTCATAAAATTTTTGTTTTAAGTGCATTAGCATCGATTCCACCACCCGCCACCCAGCGCTTGGAATAAGGCAGCGGTATCTGTATAACGCAATGCCAAAGCCTGAATACGATTAATACGTGTTTGTTGATATTTCTGCTCTGAATTTAATAATGTTAAATAATTCACCGCCCCTAATTCAAATTGCTTTTTTGCCAAGGTATAACTTGCAAGCGCTGCACTTTCCGCTTCCGTGTTTGCTTTTAGCGTTTTCGCATCCATTTCAAGTGCACGCAGCGCATCAGCTACATTTTGAAAAGCCTGCAACACGGTTTGTCGATACTGCGCACAAACTTGATCAAAAGTAGCGTGTGCCGCACGACGTTTCGTAATCAAAGCACCTCCTTGGAAAATAGGTTGAGTAGCAGCGATTCCTATGGTCCAAGCTCTGGCTTGTGTACTTAGGAGATTTTTCAGAAAAAATGCTTGACCCCCGTAATCACCTACAATGTTCACTTGAGGAAGCAAATTAGCGGTTGCTACTCCTATATTAGCGCTGGCCTGATGCAACAATGCTTCTGCAGCACGCACATCAGGTCTTTGACGTACAAGCATAGCAGGAACACTGATAGGCAATTTTGAAGGCAAGATAAAATCATTCAAATTAAAATTAGGTAATTCACTTTCACTGGGCAATTCTCCCACCAAAACAGCCAAAGCATGTCTTTGCAGACTTAAATTTTTCTCTAAAGGTGGCAAGCTGGCCTGTAATGTGGCCAACTGCGTTTCCTGTGCCAACACATCGCTTCGTGATACTGCCCCCAATTGAAATTGTTGCTGAATGATCTTCAGTTGATCTGCTGTCAAACGAATTAATTCATGTGTGGTCGCTATTTGTGCTCTTAATGAAGCTTCTGCAAATACTGTTGTCACAATATTGGAAGTTAAGCTTAAGAATGCAGCCTCTTTTTGAAAACATTGATAATCCACTAAAGCATGTAATGCTTCTACCGTGCGACGTGCAGCCCCAAAAATATCCAGCGTATAGCTAACGTTTACAGAAGCATTATATAAAGTAAAAGGATTTTTATTAATGATAGCAGGCGTACCCGCACTGGTTGTTGTCGCTGCCGCTGCTTGCGTTGTGTTTGCACCTGCAAGCGATAGGCGTTCACGTGTTACACCACCTTGCAAACTGAAGGCTGGAAAAAAACTGCTACCAATTTGTGCAAGCCAGTTTTGCTCAGCCACGACTAAAGCTGCCTGTGCTGCTTGAAGATTGGGGCTATTTTTTAAACCTCTACAAATTAAGTTATTTAAGGTTTTAGACCGAAATACCTTCCACCATTCAGCTGGAATGTCCTTAGATGCTAGAAAATACTGAGCATTACCTCCCTGTCCTTCTGTGCTAACAGTCGTTTTAGGTTGAGGCCTTTCTGTATAGCGATTTGTTTTAGGTGAATCTGGTGATTGAAAATCAGGACCCACTACGCAACCAATAAGAGACAGACAGGACAATGCAATCCCATATAATTTTAGATCAAGCATTCCTGACATTTATGTGCTCACATAAACTTAGCTATAGGTCGATTCCCTGACATCCCCTGTCTTTATAATTTAATCACAAGTCAGCAAATTTACAAATCGTTCTTGGTCGCTTTGCTTACTTCTGATATCAAGAAATCATACTTCAATTAGAAGACATATTACAAGACTTCAAGCTTAAATAGCAAGAACTAGAAACCTACTATGCAACCAAACAAAGCGTTTTCTCTTTACAGGCATCGCAAAGGAAAAGGTCCTTATTAATATACTTATAGCTATCGATCTGACCATTCCAATAATCAATATACCTAACGTTCACTGTATTCTTATTACAGTCAAGACAGCAGGCTGTAATTTCGTTTTTCATCCTTCTCGCGCCCAGCTTCATCACTGTTCCCTCCCTAATTGAGGTTTGCTATATTAGACGCCTCTTCCCTTATATGCTCAATCAGTGATTTACGCTGAAATTTGTAGTCATTTGCTTATAAGTAAAATAACTCCTTGAAAATTTCAATATATAAGTTTGAAAATTGCTTTAATTCCATATGCCAATATGGCGCTAGAAAAAAGTCCGCAACACCAAAGCACTATAAACCAAATCCAGGCTTTAATTCTCGGATGATTATCCAGTTTTATATTGAGCATATTAATACATCTGATGATGGGAAGATTTTCCACGAAAAACATAGTATGAATAAGCTGTGTACCCCAATATAAATGGTAAAGTACAAACAGCACCGATCAGCAATAAAGATTGTGATTCAGGACTCGCCGCTGCTTGCCAGAGGGATATTTGATAAGGCACCACATAAGGCCATAAGCTAATTGCTAATCCTGCATATCCCAATACAAACAAAGCAATTGTCAATAAAAAAGGACGTACTTCGTATAATTTTTGAATACTGTATAATAAATGAAAAATTGTATAGGCACTTAATAAGGGGATCGGTAAGAGATAAAAGAAATTTGGAAAATCAAACCAACGATGACGAATACCTTCGTTCAAAAACGGCACCCACAAACTGACCAAACCTAAAAACATAATCACATATAATATAATATATTTTGCTGTGTTACGCGCCCACATTTGGGTTTCTCCTTCGGTTTTCATAATCAACCAAGTACTACCCAACAAGGCATAGCCAAATAATAAAGCAAAACCTGACATCAAAGAAAAA
>CAZCHZ010000104.1:0-5696 GCA_964498615.1 uncultured Legionellaceae bacterium
ATATCCTTAAGCAATGGTTTCATCGTTATTTCTCAGATCCTGAAGCGGTCTTATTGTTTTTTATTTTAATCTTTGGCTTTGGTCTTATCATATTCATGGGCCATACCTTAGCCCCGGTGCTGGCCAGTATTGTGATTGCTTATTTATTGGATAGCGTGGTGCAGAGAATCCAGGACATGGGTATGCCACACTTTCCTGCAGTATTAATTGTGTTCTTAGGATTTTTGGGTTTGTTTTTTGCTTGTTTCTTCTTGCTTCTACCTTTATTGTGGCAGCAATTAGTCAATTTGTTTAATGAATTACCCGACATGGCGAAGAAAGTACAAGAAGCTTTGCAATGGCTACATGTAAGTTTTCCTCAGTATTTCTCTACAGAACAAACGCATGAATTATTAAATTCTGTGATGTCGGATACACGTAATTGGGGAAAGGTTGTCATTACAGCTTCTGTATCGTATGTTACAAACCTCATTATCTTGGTTGTGTATTTAATATTGGTACCCTTGATGGTCTTTTTCTTTATGAAAGATAAAAATGAAATGCTAGCATGGGTGGCAAGCTTTTTGCCTCATAAGCGTAGTGCTTTGCGGCGCGTTTCAACAGAAGTGAATGAACAAATTGGAAATTATATTCGTGGTAAAGTTATCGAAATATTGATTATGGGTATTGCAAACTATATTGTATTTTGGTTTTTTCATTTGCAATATGCCTCGTTATTAGCAGCACTTGTTGGCTTGTCTGTAGTTATTCCCTATCTTGGGTTTTTCATTTCAACTCTGCCAGTGATGTTGGTAGCTTATTTACAATTTGGGTGGAGCCCTGAATTTGGCTACTTGATGTTGGCGTATACTGTTTTACAACTCATAGATGCAATGTTGCTTGTCACGTTACTATTTTCGGAAGCGGTGAATATACATCCAATAGCCATTGTTGTTGCAATATTGGTCTTTGGAACCATTTGGGGATTTTGGGGTGTTTTCTTTGCTATTCCGCTTGCAACCTTAATAAAAGCAGTATTTCATGCCTGGCCAAGCAAACCTCTACACGCATCATAATTTTCTAAGGTTATATCCAAAGCGTAATGATAAAGAATGCACGTGCTTTGCGATTTTGTATCGTGTTAGGGCTATACGTTACGGGTTGTGCGACATAGAAATTTGCTTGTCCATGTTTCGTAAATTTAATACGCGCGCCTATTCCGCTGGATGAAATGTTCATGCTAGTAGGACCAGGTGTTCCACCACTTGCGCTCCAGACTTTGCCAGCATCATAGAAAGCATAGAGCTCGGTTTCTTTTAGAATATCGGAATACATGCAGGGTTCCCAGCGGAGTTCTACTGTGCCGCCCAGCCCTGAATTACCAGTAATTTCCGAAGGATCAAAACCTCGTCCACCGCTGACATAGCCACCATAACCAAATTGAGAAGCAGCCAAGAGCGGATGAAATGCCTTTTGGGCGCGCACACCAATAAAAAATGAAAAATCATAAGGTAAGTATTGCGTGCGTGCAACATAGGCATGCAAAGTCGATTCCTGCGTGGGATTTGCTGGACGGGAATAGTTATTAGCAGTGCTGCTATTTCCAAGCGGGATCCCTTGCGTATAATCCCAAATCAATTCATTTATGCCATCCAAGTGATCTGCCACAGTGTAGATATTCCCAATATATAAATTGCGAATACGATCACGATATAAATTCACGTCATTGAAACTGGTTTCACTGTTTAATATCAACAATCCAGCACGTAAGTAAAGATTTTGAGAACAAGATCGAATAATGGGATACGTTAAATCCGCCGCATAGCTTTGATTGTTTCCTTTGGTAAGAAACGAAGACAGTACTCCCCCTGGTTTTGTATGCGTTATATGTGCGAGTAAGTTTAGTCGCCATCCTTCTTCCGTGATGAGTTCAGAATGTTGAATTTGTGCAAAATTGAGTTTTTCATCTCCTGAGGTCACAAGTTGTAAATTTGTACTGTCTCCGACACGGCCTGCAGAATATAAATCGCCCCCAACAGTATATTGCTGTGCACCTAGAAATTGTGCGCCGTAATTATTGCCAGAAACATAACCCTCCACTCTTTTTTGTGATACAACAAAAGTGAGATTACGCGCACCTTTTCGACATCTGGAGGGAGTAAGCATGGCGCGTACATGCATCCCGGGAATATCACCCGCCAATAAAACATAGCGTTCAAGATCTTCCATACAAATAGGTGAACAACGACAAATTTGATGGCCATACCACATTAGGAGCCTATATATGTCCGCGTCAAAATTACCTGTCACATCAATTTTGTCGATGATAACTTGCCTGGTCTCATCAATAAACATGAGATCAGTAAGGTTGGGTCCCTCCGGGATAGGCTTTACAGCTACTTCGTCTCCAATGCGCGCGGGTTCAACAGAGCCACGTATCACTTGATTGAGGAAGGCATCGGTGGGTCCAATAGCATGAACCGTAGCACTAGATAGCATTAGCAAAAAAACTAACTTAATTTTGTTGAGACATTTCACAAATATCAAACCTTAATCTTCAACCCATAGGGTTATTATAGTCTTGGAAGAGGTTTTTATCTGTGATTTTTATGTATGATCTATAATAAGATAACTTGCCAGGGAAAGGAGTGCATGGATGTCTACATTTTTTAAATATTTTCTAGTATTGATCTGCTTATTAGCTGCACCACTTGCTTTGGCAAATATCCGAGTGCCGATATATCTCATGTCAAAAGAGGGACGCAATACACAAATAGGTACAGTGATTATTGATGAAACAAAATATGGTCTTTTATTTTTGCCACATTTACAAGGCTTAAAGCCAGGTATTCATGGTTTTCATATTCATGAAAACCCTTCTTGTGATAATGCAGGTATGAATGCAGGCGGGCATTGGGATCCGCAAAATACAGGCCTTCACTTAGGACCCTATAACGATGATGGACATTTAGGCGATTTACCCGCATTGTATGTGGATGCAGATGGCACAGCCACTTTACCAGTGCTTGCTCCGCGTATTATGCGTATCGAAGATATTCTCGATCATACACTGATGGTGCATGAAGGTGGCGATAATTATTCGGATGCGCCGCAGAAATTAGGCGGTGGTGCTGCCAGAATGGGATGCGGAGTGATTAAACAATAAGGGATTGACAATCAAAAAGGAAAACCCGTCGGTCGTGGTTTGGTTGAAAATGTATCTTTGAATTGTTGACCCAATTTGCTGGGAGATTCTTGCTTACTTAAGCCTTCTATCAAAGCTTGTTTAACACTTGCCTGTTCAGCTGATGGCAAGGCCATCACCATACTTTCTGCTTTTTGTATGGCGTTTATTCTGGCTTGTACTTGGCTTTGCACTTGGGGTTGATCCCAATTTGCCTGTAAACTAAAAAATCGATTAAAGGCTTCTTGATTAATAGAATCCAGCGCTTGTCTGTTCAGGTTTGCTTGTAAATTATTTCTATCTTGTTCGCTAAGCGTATTTCGTTCTGCAAGCTTTCGAATATTTTCCGCTATTGTCTTATTTTGCAGCGAGATGTTCAATACTCTTGCTGCATCATCGCTCAGCAACAATGCGGGTGTTTGAGGTTCGGGTGCAAGCATAGATTTTGGAGTCGGTCTCAACATGGCTTGAAGGTTGATTAATTGAAGGGCTACAAAATTTTCAGGATCTGATTCTGGTTGTATCAAGGGTTTTCTATCTGGTGTATTCCAATTGCTTGTTGCAAGTGCTTCATTGTATAGTGCTTGAAAGGTTTCTGGTCTGGGTTTAGAGTGTGTTGTGCCCGCGGGCTTATCGGCAATTTCCCAAGTGTTATCTGTATTTTTCGTGCATTTCCAACCAAAATTTTTAAGCGTTTTTATAAATGCAGCCTGTGCAGGTTCACTTAATACTGGGAGCACCCTACCTGTTCCTAGAGTCTCCAATAATTCTCTAAGTTCTTCAATTTGCACAATATTTTCCTGTAGGTCTTATCACTTTATTTGCTATGCTAAGGATAGCTAATTTAGAATATTATTTCCATTTAGCTCTAAAGACTGATCAAGCGGCATTAGACCAACGTTGAAAGAAATATTGTTGCTGGACAAACTCGAATCCCTTGTGGACTGACGAAGTCTTTTTTACCCACGGCAGACAGTTGCCAGCTTTCTGTCTTTGGAAATTTCGTTTTTAAATACTGTAGAGAAGGGGATACATCGTCATCATTCCATTTACATTCAACGAAAAGAATAGGCGCCTTTCGTTTTGTCACCACAAAATCTACTTCGCGTCTATCCACATCGCGAAAATAACGTAATTCGAGATCTTCGCCTTCCGTATCTTCTAAATAATGTACCCATTTTAATAAAGCTGCGGCTACCAGGTTTTCAAATCGCAGGGAAAGATCTGGCACCAAGCTCCAATCAAGATGATAGTGTTTTTGTTCTTTTTTAACTGCGCGAATTTTATGTGTGCCAAAGGGAGAAAGCCTGAAAATAGCATAAAGTCTTTCAAAAATATGCAGCCAAGAAGCAACTGTCTTATGGCTGACACCGAGATCTTCGCGCAATGCATTAATAGATAAAGGTGAACCAACAAGTTCGGGGAGACGCATGGCTAAGAGCTCTAATGCTCCTAAATCGTAAACTTTTTCTAGCTGAACCAGATCTTCGCGAATGAGTCTGGTTCGGTATTCTCGAGACCAGCGTTTTGCTTCTATTGAGGATCCAGCAAAAAAGGGCTCCGGGAATCCTCCTAAGTTTAAAAGTTGCATAAAATCATCTTGTTTTTGTGTTTTAAGTTCAGCTAAAGATAAGGGGTGGAGTCTTAAATAATGATATCGTCCTTGCAAAGAATCCCCAGAAAACCGGTAATAATCTAGACGTGCGCTGCCTGTTACTAATATTTCTTGCGTTTTAGACTTGGCATCATATACACCTTTTAAGTAATTACGCCAAGCACGATATTTGTGCAATTCATCAAACACCCAAAGTGGAGAATTCGGTAATTCGTGTTTTAAAATGCGCTCTCTATCTTCAGGAATATCCCAATTGAGGTAGCCCTGCCCATTTTTTAGGAGCTGTTTAGCCAGGGTTGTTTTCCCCACCTGCCTAGGTCCACCCACGAAAACCATTTTCTTCAACAGATCGGTTTTAACCTGATTTGTAAGATATCTTGTGAACATAATGATAGTATACGAGTATTTTTACCCACAGTCAAAAATACTCGCTTGTAATTTTGACTATGGGTGAAAAAGTAAGTTTTTACTTTTGCGGAAAAATACTTGTTAAATATACAGCCATATTTGCGTCTCATAATCTCTTTTTCTCATAGCTGTCAATAAGTCCAGCTGGATTGCTGTTAAGTGCTGCTCGCTTCTATAATGTCCGCATATTCATCTTTCCACCTGGGTGCAAGAAATATGGCAGGACATAGTAAGTGGGCGAACATTCGGTTTCGAAAATCTGTTCAAGATTCCAAACGCGCTAAACTCTGGACGAAATATATCCGAGAAATCACCGTGGCAGCAAGGCATGGTGGGGCTTTGCCTCAGACAAATCCCCGTTTGCGCTTGGCCTTAGATAAGGCTTTTGCAGCCAACATGCCCCGGGACACTGTGGATCGGGCCATCAAACGGGGGGCAGGGGGACAAGAAGGCCAGGACTTAGAAGAGGTACGTTATGAAGGCTATGGCCCCAGTGGTGTTGCGGTGATG
>CAZCHZ010000105.1:0-5688 GCA_964498615.1 uncultured Legionellaceae bacterium
GCACAAGACAGTAAAATTAACATGACATCAAAGGATCATGGCAAATCTATCTGCTGATGAAAAATAAGAAGCGCCTTTGATCTCGGTGACAGTTTGCTTGCCCGCATTAATCAAATCGGGATCTAATGTTTCTTTGGTTGGAAATTCTCCGATACCAAGCATGCCATTTTCCGATTGCAGCATCACCGTAATGCCTTGGGGAATATAATTAGCCACAAGTGTTGGGATCCCGATGCCCAAATTAACATAATCGCCATCTTTAAGATCTTGGGCAATGCGCTTTGCGATTTGTTCACGTGTGAGAGGCATTAGGATTTTCCTGTGGAGGTATTTGTTAGGGTGATCTGTTCAATCCGTTTTTCAAATTTACCCTGAATCACTCTATCTACATAAATGCAAGGGGTATGAATATGGTTAGGATCTAATTCACCCGGTTCAACAATTTCTTCTACTTCAGCCACAGTGATGGTAGCGGCTGATGCCATCATGGGATTAAAATTCATGGCGGTTTTGCGATAGATGAGGTTGCCCATGGTGTCTGCTTTATAAGCTTTAATTAAAGCAAAATCTGCATAAAGTGCTTCTTCTAAGAGATAGCGTTTGCCTTTAAATACTTTGGTTTCTTTGCCTTTTTCAACCAGGGTGCCAACGCCTGTGGCCGTATAAAAGCCGGGGATCCCAGCACCTGCAGCACGAATTTTTTCTGCTAATGTTCCCTGTGGTGTTAAATTGACTTCCATTTCTCCGCTTAAGAAAAGTTTTTCAAACAGTGGGTTTTCTCCGACATAAGAAGAAATCATGGTTTTTACTTGACGCTTTTGAAGTAAAATACCTAATCCAAAATCTTCGATGCCCGCATTATTTGAAATACAGGTTAATCCCTTGATATTTAAATCATGTACTTTTTTGATTAATCCTTCGGGAATGCCGCAGAGTCCAAAGCCGCCAATCATGAGGGTCATATTGTTATCAAGACCTTTTAGTGCCTCATCATAAGTCTTAACGACTTTATAAAATCCCGTCATTGCGCTGCCTTTAATTTTGCTTCAGCTACTTTAGAACGTGGTGGACGATGGGTAAATTCACTCACAAAACGGCTTACCGCAATTAATGCATTCATGTTGACGCCTGTGTGGATCCCAAGGCCCTCCAACATATATAGCACATCTTCTGTGGCCACATTGCCGGTCGCGCCCTTGGCATAGGGGCATCCGCCTAAACCAGAGATTGCACTGTCAATAATACTCACGCCCAGTTCCAAGCAAGCATAAATGTTGGCCAAGGCCTGTCCATAGGTATCATGAAAATGTAGGGCAATATTCGCAATAGGAATATGTTTTGCAAGATTTGCAATCAAATCTTTGGCCTTGTTTGGCGTGCCAACGCCTATGGTATCTCCAATGGAAATTTCTGTGCATCCCATCGAAAACAAACGTTTCGCAATATCTACAACGATTGCAGGTGCAATGTCGCCTTCAAAAGGGCAACCTAAGGAGCAGGATATATATGCGCGCACCCGGGTATTATCTTTTTTAGTTAAGGTTAAGATTTCTTCTATGCGTTCATAACTTTCTGCAATAGAACAATGTGTGTTTTTTTGGGAGAAAGTTTCTGAAGCCGCCATAAAAACAGCGATTTCTTTAGCGCCTGCATTTTCTGCCATCTCAAAACCGCGCACATTTGGGACAAGCACCGGATAATGTACACCGGATACTTTTTCAATGCCAGTGAGCACTTTTGCACCATCTGCTAATTGTGGGATCCATTTGGGGGAAACAAAACTCGTTGCTTCTATGGTTTTTAAACCTGTTTTCGATAAGCGATTGATAAAGTCTATTTTGAGTTCTGTTGGGAAAATCTCTTTTTCGTTTTGCAAACCATCGCGAGGACCCACTTCAACAATACGCACAGCTTTAGGAAAAGCCATGTTAATCACCCTGCCATGCGGGTTTGCGTTTTTCTAAAAAAGCAGCCAAGCCTTCTTTTGCTTCATGGGAGTGACGAACTTTTGCAAGAAAGCGAGCAGTTAATTCCAGTTTTTCTATGGGTGTGCGATCTTCATCTGTGAGGTTATGAATCAGTTTTTTAGTATTGATGAGGGCCATAGGACCATTGCTTTTGAGCAAGTTGATAAAGAATTGTAAGCGTCCTTCTAGCATATGTGCTTGGACCACCTCATGAATTAAGCCTAGGCGCCAAGCCTCCATTGCTGAAAAGGTTTCTGCGGTTAGCATATAGCGCTTGGCGGCGCGCGCGCCCATGGCCGCAATGGCATAGGGGCTTACCACAGCAGGTCCCAAACCTAATTTGACTTCTGAAAAACAAAATGTTGAATTCTCATGTGAAAGCGCAATATCACAGCAAGCCACCAAGCCAATTGCACCACCTCGTACCGCTCCTTGTGTGACCACTATGCTGGGTTTGTTTAAGTGATATAAATTATGCATCATCTTGGCTAATCTTAGGGCATCTTCTTCATTTTCTTTTTCACTGGTTTTTGTCATTTTTTGCATCCAATGGATGTCGCCTCCTGCCGAAAAATGTTCTCCTGCTCCACGTAATATCAAAATTTTTATTTCATTGTCTTTGGAGACAGTGTCGAGATGCTTTGAAAGCAGTGCGATCGTTTTATCATCAAAGGCATTACGGACTTCCGGGCGGTTGAGGCTAAGGGTGGCAAGTCCATTACTTTTTGAAAAGAGCACAGCTTCCTTGGTCATGATGCATATCCAGTGATATAGGCCTAATATTAAGCTTAGCATAGAACTTAACCTTAGGAAACTAACAAACAAAAATAATTGCATTGCGATATTTGATATGTTTAAAATTTCATAACAGTCCAGATACTTTAGATACCGTCATTCCCGCGAAAGCGGGAATCCAGTTCCATTTGGATGATATATAAAATATTTTCTGGATCCCCGCTTTCGCGGGGATGACGAGGGATAGGCGGGGATGGCAAAAGTATTCGCGGGTGATGGGAACCTGAGCTGTTACAAACGTTCATTTTACTTGTTTATAAAGGAGTATGTTGTCATGGCAAGATCATATGAAAAGGAAGCAGAGGATTTAACAAGACGTTTACAAAGACTTGATGGTCAAGCATTTCCTGAGTCTGATGAAAAAAATCGCAACGAAAAGTTAGAGATGCAAAAAACCATTGATGCATTGCAAGCTAAAATTAAAGAATTAGAAAAACCTTGTGATGCGAAAACGGAAGGTCAGAAATATCTAAAATTGAAAGGTGGTTATCCTAATGCAACTTTAAAAAATGGTGTAGAATTACTTGTTATTTCCTTTAACATTGCTAAAGAAGATCCTCAGCATGTGGCAAAGATGATGGAACAGTATGCCAACAAGGATAAATCTTGCCACAAATGTTCTCACGCCAAGTAAATCCAGATTCTACATTCTAAACACACCAAATTGCGTATCTTCAATCGGTGCGTTTAGGGTGGCAGCAATACTTCTTGCCAACACTTCGCGTGTGTCCGTTGGGTCGATGATACCATCGTCCCAAAGTCTGGCACTTGCGTAAAAAGCTGTGGATTTTTCTTCATACTTATCAGCCAAACTTTTTTTGCTGCGTTCCTCTTCTTCGAGATCTTGAGGTGCATGCTTGTCTTTGTTACGTTTAAGGTGTGCCATGACATTGGCCGCTTGTTCACCTCCCATCACCGCAATTTTTGCATTTGGCCAGGTCCATAAGAATCGAGGATCATATGCGCGTCCACACATACCATAATTCCCAGCGCCATAACTGCTGCCAATAATCACGGTAAATTTGGGCACTGCAGCACAAGCAACCGCCATCACCAGTTTTGCGCCATTTTTGGCAATACCTTGTGCTTCCACTTGGCTGCCCACCATGAAGCCCGTAATATTTTGTAAAAAAACCAAGGGAATTTTACGCTGACAACAAAGTTCGATAAAGTGCGTCCCTTTTAAGGCGGATTCATTAAATAAAATGCCATTATTGGCGAGGATCCCAACGGGATAACCGTCAATATGCGCAAATCCACAGACCAGAGTTTTACCATAAAGTGCTTTAAATTCTTGAAATTCAGAACCATCCACAATGCGCGCAATCACTTCCCGCACTTCAAAAGGCCGTCGAAGATCATCCGGAATAAGACCGTTGATTTCTTCTATTGGATAGAGAGGTGGCTTTGGGATGTCTCGATGAACGCTGGGTTTTGTATAATTTATATTTGCGATAATATTTCTGGCAATTTCTAAAGCATGTTCATCATTTTCTGCATAATGATCAGCAACGCCAGAAACACGACAATGTAGATCAGCGCCGCCTAAATTTTCAGCCGTGACAATTTCACCTGTGGCTGCTTTGACAAGAGGAGGGCCTGCTAAGAAAATGGTAGCAATATTTTTTACCATGATGCTCTCATCAGACATGGCAGGGACATAAGCACCTCCCGCCGTACAAGAACCCATCACGACGGCGATTTGCGGTATCCTTAAAGCAGACATGCGTGCTTGATTAAAAAATATGCGTCCGAAATGATCCCGATCAGGAAACACTTCATCTTGATGTGCCAAATTAGCGCCCCCGGAATCGACTAAATAAATGCAAGGTAAATGGTTAATTTCGGCAATGGCTTGTGCGCGTAAATGTTTTTTCACAGTCATCGGATAATAGGTACCGCCTTTTACTGTTGCATCATTGGCGATGATGACAGAAACCTGCCCATTCACGCTGCCTAAGCCTGTAATAATGCCTGCGGCAGGCAGGGTTTCATGATACATCTCAAATGCAGCAAAAGCCGAAAATTCTAAAAATGTCGTCTTTGGATCTAATAACTTTTGAATGCGTTCACGAGGCAATAATTTTCCGCGCTCAAGATGTCGTTTTTGTGCTTCTTGACCACCACCTTCTCGTATTTTATCTAGCATTTTTCGAAATTCAGCAATACGATTTTCCATGTGCGCGGCATAACGTTTAAAATCAGGATGTTGGGTATTCACAGTGCTCGGAATGATTGGCATAGATTTACTCCATACGTTCAATTGCGATAGCAGTGGCTTCACCACCGCCAATACAGAGTGCTGCAAGCCCCAGGGTTTTATTTTGATGCAGCAGCGCGCTTAAAAGGGTACATATTATTCTCGCACCTGTTGCACCAATTGGATGACCTAAAGCGCAGGCTCCCCCCAGAACATTCACTTTATCATGCGATAATTTTAAATCCTTCATGGCCGCAAGCGCAACAGAGGCAAAAGCCTCGTTAATTTCATATAGATCTGGGGTTTCTGTGGTCCACTGTAATTTTTTTAGTAGCAAATTAATCGCAGCGATGGGCGCTGTTGTGAAAAGCGCAGGGTTTCCTGAAAAACTCGAAAAACCTAGAATTTTAGCAATGGGTTTGAGTTTGCGTTTTCTTGCTTCGCTTAAGCGCATTAAAACCAATGCAGCAGCACCGTCTGAAATCGAACTTGAATTTGCCGCGGTTATTGTGCCCCCAGGCTTAAACGCGGGTTTAAGCAGGGGAATTTTTTCAGGCTTGGCAGTTTCTGGTGTTTCATCCAAGGTGATGGTTTGAGGTTCACCTTTTGGCGGTTTTGTTTGTGTGGGCGCGATTTCATATTCAGATAGGAACCAACCGTTTTTGCTGGCTTCTTTTGCGCGTAACAAAGAAGTGAGGGCAAAAGCATCTTGTACCTCACGCGAAA
>CAZCHZ010000106.1:0-5623 GCA_964498615.1 uncultured Legionellaceae bacterium
CCCTGCGGGTAATACGCAACCCATGATCACTTCTTCTATATCTTCAGGCTTTAAGTGTGCGCGTTCTATGGCGGCTTTAATTGCCACTGCGCCTAAATCGGCTGCGCTTAAGCCAGAGAATACTCCTAGAAATCCCCCCATGGGGGTTCGTGCGCTGCCCACTATCACAACTGGGTCTTGATCCATAGCGGTTTCCTTCATGCAGTATCCTTGAATAATTCACGACCAATTAACATGCGTCGAATTTCAGAAGTACCGGCACCAATTTCATATAATTTTGCATCACGCAGTAAACGACCTGTAGGATAATCATTAATATAGCCATTTCCGCCCAAACATTGTATGGCTTCTAAACTCATTTTGGTAGCGCGCTCTGCTGTGTAGAGTATCAAGCCTGCGGCATCTTGACTATTGATATCATGATGATTACAAGCCTTAGCCATGGTATATACATAGGCGCGACAGGCAGAAAGATTGGTATACATATCTGCTAATTTTGCTTGGATTAATTCAAATTCTCCAATCGCCTGACCAAATTGTTTGCGTTCATGTACGTAGGGCAATACCACATCCAAACATGCTTGCATAATCCCTAAAGGCCCTGCAGATAAAATGATGCGTTCATAATTTAAGCCAGACATTAATACGTTCACACCCTGATCTACCTTACCTAAAACATTTTCGGCAGGCACTTCGCAATTTTCGAATACCAGTTCAGAGGTGTTCGATCCGCGCATGCCTAATTTATCTAATTTTTGTGCTGCTTTAAATCCAGGGAAATTCTTTTCGATGATGAAAGCAGTGATGCCATGTGCCTCGGCTTTAAGATTGGTTTTTGCATACACAATAATGACATTGGCATCAGGACCATTGGTGATCCACATTTTGCTGCCGTTTAAGATATAGTTATCCTGTTTTTTTTCTGCATGCAATTTCATACTCATGACATCAGAGCCTGCTTCTGTTTCACTCATCGCCAAAGCGCCGACATGTTCGCCTGAAATCAATTTAGGAAGATAAGCTTTTTTTTGTGCATCGTTTCCATGACGTCGAATTTGATTAACGCAAAGATCAGAATGGGCACCATAGCTTAAACCAACCGATGCAGAAGCGCGACTGATTTCTTCTACTGCTAAAACATGTTCCAAATACCCAAGACCTGTGCCGCCATCTTTGATGGGTACACTAATACCGAGTAGGCCAAGCGCTCCCATCTTGGGCCAGAGATCTCTTGGAAACTCGTTTTTGCTATCTATTTCAGCTGCACGGGGCGCGATTTCTTCTGTAGCAAATTGCCGGACAGTGTCTCGAATCAAGCGGGTGCTATCGCTTAAGAGGAAATCCAAAAAAGCGTTCATTAGGCATCCTTTCTGTAGTTTTCTTATAGTAAGTTTAAACCATCTACCAGGAAATTCTTGCGCTAGGCCATGAGTTGCTATGCATAGGATAATCATTGGCGCAAAATGGCATCGCTAATGCCATTTTGAGACGCAAAGTGGCATTAGCGGTGCCACTTTGCAAGAACGCATGACAGACCTATGTAGGTTGGCGTCAGACCCCGAGTAATCCATCAATATTTCAAGCATGCAGTAATAGTTTACTTTAATATTTATTCTCATCATTTCCATTTGTACTCATGATTTTTCTCCTGTGGGTTTTTGATCATCTTCTTCGCCACAGATCCGCAGTTTGTTAGTTTTTGCAAATTCCATGATTTGTTCATAAAGCGCGGGATGAGTAATTTTTAAGGATTTATCAAGGACAACACATTTTTGTTCGTTTTTGACTAAAGGTTTTAAGAGAGGAGAATAATAAATACGATGATTGCGAAAAGTGGATAAATTGCCGCTGACGCGCTCTGCCCAATCGCTGGGTCGAAACACTTCACCGGTTTCGGTTATCCCTTCGATAATAATTTTCGACTTCTCGTCTTTCGACTTTTGATCTTTCGACTTCTCGTCGTCTGATCCGTTCCCTTTTTTGCTCATGCAGGGATTATGACCCGGGACGAATGATTTTGGTAGGGGCATTGACGCCTGAGGATTTTATACTGATAATGAAAATAATTCTCATTTACAATTTGAGTGAATGATATGAGTTATAAGTTTCAAAACTTACTTTTTCCTGCAAATAGGGAGATGACAGGGAAAATCGATAAGTTCCTTTTACACAAATATTTAGGACTGCCCTTATTTCTAGGGATAATCTTCCTGGCTTTTTGCTTTACGATGCAAATAGGTGGGGCTTTGCAGGCTGTATTTGAATCTACGCTAGATTGCTTGTTTATAAAATGGCCTATGCAAGGGCTGATATCTATGAATGTGATGCCCATCTTAAGAGATTGCTTAGTGTTGGGTCTGGGACAAGGCATTAAGACCACACTTTGTTTTATTCCTGTCATTACCAGCATGTTTTTATGTATTACCTTTTTGGAAGCATCAGGTTATATGGCCAGGGTAGCGCTTTTGATGGATCGTATCATGCACAGTATCGGTCTTTCGGGTTCTGCTTTTATTCCCATGATGATGGGCTTTGGCTGTAATGTACCTGCTGTCTTAGGTGCAAGAACATTGCTAGACCCTAAAGAGCGGATTAAAACGATTTTAATGACGCCCTTTATGTCCTGTGGTGCACGTTTAAGTGTTTATGCCTTGTTTGTGGCTGCTTTTTTCCCGAAACAGGGTAGCTTGATTATTTTTGGATTATATATTTTCGGCATTGTGATGGGGTTTTGCACGGGCAAACTCTTTGGCGACAGTAAGGCAGAGGTTAAGGCAGAGTGCTTAAAGCCAGTATTACCCGCGTTTCAATGGCCGAACCTGCGAAGTGTCTTAAAAACAACTTATCAGCGTACACGCAATTTTATTGTCAAAGTCGGAATGGTGATAGTGCCTGTTTGTCTTCTCTTTGGGGTATTAAATACGGCTAAATTGCCTAATCAAGATACGTATTTAATGCACATTGGCCGTGCGGTTACCCCGATATTTACCCCCATGGGGATTGAAAAAGACAATTGGCCTGCCACGGTGGGATTAATCAGCGGTGTGCTGGCTAAAGAAGTGGTGGTTGGTACTTTAACGACACTTTATGCCCAAGAGGCGCAGACAAAAGGGCAGATCGAGACTGGGGCCTTAGGGATGATGTCTAAGTGTTTTGGCAATCAGGCTGCAGCACTTGCTTATCTGTTATTTGTACTTTTATATTTTCCCTGTGTTTCGGTATTAGTGGCTATCTCGCGAGAGTTAAATTTAGCATGGGCCTTGTTTTCTGGCTTTTGGACAACAGGTCTAGCCTATTATGTGGCCGTTATTTTTTATCAATCAGCGACTTTTATGTATCATCCCCATAGTTCGGCTGCATGGATATTAGGTTTGAGTATGGTGGTAATGCTAGGGATTTTAGGAATGCGAAGATGGGTCCTGCAATCTATATCTAAAAATAGGCCTTTGCCTACGAGAATTTTGGTAACAACATAAAAATAAGGGCTGGGACTTACGGCCCAGCCCCTACAGTTACACCATTGATTTCAATTGTTTTAAGGCGCGGGCCTTAACAACATAACGTGATGGTTTTGCTTTGAACATCATTTCTTGACCTGTAAAGGGATTGATGCCTTTACGTGCTTTTGTGGCGGGTTTATGAACAACCGTCAATTTAACCAAGCCAGGAATTGTGAATTGACCTGGGCCCTGTTTTTTCACATGGGCCAGAATGATGGCTTTGAGTTCATCAAAAAAGCTTGTGATATCACGGCGTTGAAGGCCTGTTCTGCCAGCCAAAGCTGTAAATAATTGCCCTTTGGTAAAAGGCTTAGAAACGCTGGTAATAGGCGGCGTACGCACCAGTCTTAATGTCGCTCTTACAGAGGTAGTGCCCCTCGACATTTTACGTGCTCTTGTGGGTCTTTTGCTTCGCATGCTCTTCTTGCCAGCTTTCCTTGCGGTTTTACGAATGGTCTTGCGTTTTGTCGCTGCCATATCTTTTTGCTCCTATAGGTAAAAACAAATAAAGTACAGTGTTAATGAACACCCTTTGCATCTCTGTTGGGTTAATTTCCCCTACAGCATGCTTCTATAATGCTATCTTATGCAAATTTCCACGTCAATGCAATTCCTGCATTTTTATGGCATATAATGAGTTAATTGCCTTATTGTGGCTTGTTTTGCCCTGTTTTTTGGTGGTTGAAGCAGATCCCAGCGTTGCTGTTGGCGTTTGACTGCTTGAAAACTGCGTTAAAAGCGGTTTATTTTCTCTATATCAAACCACATTGAAAATGCCTATGTTTTACTTGGGTGCAAGTCTTCCATGATATTTCCGATGAATCATTTTCATTCGGATCCTGTTGTGCGCTTTTTTGTTTAAGTTTAAATGCAATTTGATTGCAAGCTGAGAGATAAGAAAGAAAATTTATTATAACGATTCTCATCATGTTAAGAGTAAGTTTGTTACCTGGTTTGTATCTGGTTTGGCGCTTGTTTTCTTCCTGCTATTGTGTGTAAAATATGCCTCGTTTGGTCCGAAAGCTCGGGCAAAAATGTGTTTAAGATTTCTAACTTTGGGCATGGGTATATCATGAAAAGTATCGCGAAAACGTTTAGTGCCAAGCCAGCAAATGTAAAGCGGGGCTGGTTTGTCATTAATGCAGAAGGAAAAACCTTGGGTAGGTTAGCTTCTGCCATTGCAATGCGCCTTAAAGGTAAGCATAAGCCAGAATATACCCCGCATGTAGATACTGGGGATTATATTGTTGTGGTGAATGCGGAAGGTTTAACAGTGACGGGTAATAAGGCCGAGGATAAGCTTTATTATCGTCATAGCGGCTATCCAGGGGGGCTTAAGTCTGAAACCTTGGCCAAGCGTAAACAGCGTAATCCCGCGCTTATTTTGGAAGATGCTGTTAAAGGGATGCTACCTAAAAACAGTTTGGGTCGAGATATGTTTCGTAAATTGTTTGTCTATTCAGGCAACAGTCATCCTCATACAGCCCAGCAACCACAACTTTTGAATGAAATCATAGGATAAAACATGACAAAAGCAGCGGCGAAAAAAGAGCAGTATTATGGTACCGGTCGACGGAAGACCGCCACAGCCAGAGCCTTCTTAAAACGGGGTTCGGGTAAAATTACAGTAAAATCCGAGCGAGTTTCTAGAGCGCTTGAAGAATATTTTGCTTGTCCAACGGCACGTCAAATTGCACGTCAGCCTTTAGAGGTTGTCGGGTTGGGAGATAAAATTGATATTAATGTCACTGTCAAAGGTGGTGGTCCTATGGGTCAGGCAGGTGCCGTGCGGCATGCCATTACTCGTGCTTTGATAGCCTATGATGAATCCACAGCGCCCCTCTTAAAGCCAGAAGAAGCGCAAGCTGAAACGAGCGCTAACGGCGTGGCAGGTATTACAAACTTGGCTGATGCGAAAAGTTTTCGAAAATTATTGCGTAAAGTTGGTTTTGTTACACGTGATAGTAGAGTCGTTGAACGTAAGAAATATGGTTTTCGTAAGGCAAGAAAACGTTCACAATATTCTAAGCGTTAGTCCGCTGTTTTTAAAAAATGGGGGATCGTCTAGCGGCAGGACTACGGACTCTGACTCCGTTAACCTAGGTTCGAATCCTAGTCCCCCA
>CAZCHZ010000107.1:0-5615 GCA_964498615.1 uncultured Legionellaceae bacterium
TCTCAACAATTGCTCCTCACTAACACTGGCATCACCAGATGCAAGCGTCACCGTCGCGTTCTCAAGTTCTCTTTCTATCTCCGTCTTCTTATCTGCAGACACCTTAGCTTTTTCCTTGGCCGTTGCAAGCTCACGCACAATTTGAGTGGCGGGTTCCTGGTCAATTGCATCCTTAATTCTATTTCTTACTTCTAAGGCATCCCGCAATTGTGAATCTCTCTTTTCTTTTTCTGGCTTCAGCTTAGCAACGCTGCTCTGCAAAGCTTGCTCGCTTCCCTCTAACACTGCCAATTGTTTTTGAGATTCACCTATTTTGACTTGAAGATCAGATATCTGCTGATCTATTGCAGCTTTATCTTTTGCGCTTGATTTTTGTTTTTGTAAATTTTTTAATTCATGATCCAGAAATGAAATCACTTGGACCTTTGCTATACGTTCTTGTTGCCTACTATTAAGCTGAACATTGGCTGTTTCGAAAACGATGTCTTTACGTTGTGCAACTTTTCTAAATTCTCTATATGCATGATCTGCAGTTTTTAGTGATTTAGCCAAATCCTCTCTTACAAACCCACCCAAACTTGCCGTATCTTTTTTTGGGTCATCCTGCACCGTCCCTCTTCTTACATATGATTGACCCGCTACTTTAATAGCAGAACCTGCTGAATTCGTCTCTCGATATGTCTTGGCACTTTCCGGCACTTTTTTTAATTTGTCTTGCAGAGCAACTTTATCCTGTTGAATACTAGCAGAAAGTTTCTGTAGCTTCCTGGCTTCTTTATCTAATTTTCTTATTTCTCTATCGTTTTTTTTCTGATCTTTGAGTAATGCATCTTTGGTTTGCTGATCTTGAGCATTTTGGATCCCCTCTTCTAACTCTTTTGCCCTGGCCTTTGCTGCCTCCATCTTCTTGTCGAGTCCTTTACTTCTGCCCTCAGCTAAGCGTGCTTCTCCTTCAGCCAATGCTAAGCTATCCGTTAATACGATCTCTTGATCTGTCTCTTGCTTCTGCATATTCTTCCATGATCTTCTTTCCAAATATCCATGCACAAAGCCTTTTACCAGTCCTTTACTCCCCTCCACCTTATGATCTAAATGCGCTATGTTTGATCGCAGAGCTCGCTTGGATGTTGCAGCCACAAAATGTTGTTCCCCAAATTTTCTTAGTCTTCTAATACCTAAGACATCTCCAACGGTCATTGCGGCTTTAGCTGCTCGCTTTTCGCAAAAATTTGCTATCGCATTAAACGGATGAAACCGTGCAATTTGTCTTTTTTCGGTTGTCACGCCAGAATCAATTTGCTTTATCAGTTCCTTACGACCTGCAGCATCTCGCACTTTACCTGCTTTAACCTTCTTCCGCACGTCTTGCACCATTATCAAATCTTTTTTAAGATCTTGTTCTATTTTCTCATGACCCTTAAGTTGAGCATCTAGTCCTTTTGCTTGCTCTCGTGCTTGCGCTAACGCTGTTTCTCTTCCAGGTTGCTGTTCCAGAAACTGTATTTCCTTACCGATCCTTTCTCTTTCATCACGTAGGTCTTCAATTACTTGTAAGCGTTCTTTAATTTTCTTTTCCGATTTATTTGCCCACTCATACGTCGAGTTTTCACAACGCATGATTGCCTCTGCTTGTATTGCGTTCCAATTTTCTTTACTGACAATTTTATCAAGCAATTTAAACCATGAGGCCCAATCCATCACCGGCGTCAATTTTTCCTTCTTGTCATCTTTTGCTTTCTTTTCTTTTTCTGCTTCTGTTTCCAAATCTTTTTCTGTTTTTGGCGCTTCAGGTGGTGTTTCTTCAGATTTTTCCGCCTCTGCCCCCGCGCTAAGACTAGCACCGGTATCAGGCACAGATCCCGATAAACTAGGGCCCACCATACTCTGAGCCGCAGCCTCAGATGCAGCATCTGCAGCCGTTTTAGCCGCAGCTTTTTCTGCCTCCTTAGCTTTAGCTGCAGCCTTAGCTGCTTCGTCTTCTTTTGGATCGCTAGGCATACTGCTCATATAATCTCCTCATTTTTATACTTATTTAGGCAAATGCTACTAAGGGAAGTTCAATCTTTTAAAATAGAACTGTTCTTAGGGCTTCTAGAGTGACTTGACGGTAAGTTTTTGAAGATAAGGGGCTTTCTTTGCTGTGGCGTTTTTCTAAATCTTTTAATAATTGTGTAGCTTCACCCATTTCACATGCACTATTTATATAGCAATCTATCATTCGGTCCATTACTTGTTCATCTCGTGAACATGCAAGAATATCTAATATAAATGCCTCAACATTAGGGAGCTTTCGTGAAAATATAAAAGGCAATCCCCGCAACAATATTGTATCTGGCCCTGCAAGGCTTAAATCGAAACCGAGACGCTGAAAATTAACTTTACCTTCTTCCAAAGCATGAACCCGCTTTCCTACCTTTATTAATTCCGGTAAAAGTAAGGGACGGGATTTAATACCCTCAGTTTGATATTCTTCTTGTAATATCGGTTGAATAATTTCTTTTCTAACCGCTTTTATATCCACAATCACCCAACCCAGCTGATTTTCTGAGAGCAATAATTCTCCAGACAACAGTGACAAAGGTTTACCTAAAGAAAAAGTCTTTTCTGATTCCAACTCTACAAGATTATCGATAATATTTGGAACATTTGAAACGTCTTGAACTTTCTGAAACAAATCGAAATGCAAATTTTTATCCAGTTTATTATTTTCAAATGCGCTTACGCTTCGATGAAAATCCTGATCTGGCATTGTTCCTGCAATGCGACTTTTCTTCAAGGCTTCTTGCAAACTATATAATATAAATGCATGTACTGTTCTGGCTTCTCTAAAACGCACCTCATGTTTTGTGGGATGCACATTGACATCTACACTTTTGGGATCGAGCTCAAAATACAAGACATAAGCAGGATAACGTCCAAGCGAACAAAACGTTTGATAAGCCTCACGTATGGCATGCGTGACTAATTTATCTCGAATAATACGCCCATTGACATAGAAATATTGTAAGTCGGACTGGGCACGCAATTGCGATTTCCCCCCCAACCAGCCACTGATTTTTAAGCCGTTGTTTTCAGCTTCGATATAATAGGCATCTTGCACAAAACTTTGTCCACACAAGCTAGCAAGACGTCTGGTTCGTGCATCCAAACTTCGCGACACCGTTAAACGTTTTTTTAAACGTTCGCCTTCCCATAAAGTAAATCCCACATTGTGGGCACTTAAAGCAATTTTTTTAAAAATTTCCTCAAGATGCAGCATTTCTGTTTTTTCAGAACGCATAAATTTACGTCTGGCAGGCGTGTTATAAAAAAGATCTCTTACTTCTATACAGGTGCCTGGTATGGGTGGTTTTGGACTTAATTCAAAACCTTCTGTACGACCCATGGACTGAATGCAAGCACCATGAAGCTGGTTTTCTACCCAAGAACATAGAGAAAATCGTGAGACTGCTGCAATACTGGCCAAGGCTTCACCTCGAAATCCAAAAGATTCCACTCCTTCTAAATCATTTAGGCTGAGAATTTTACTAGTCGCATGTTGTGCAATGGCTAATTTGAGTTCATCTTCTGGAATACCCCAACCATTATCTTGCACACGAATTAATCTTAAGCCCCCACGTTCTATGCAAATATCAATTTGGGTACTGCCTGCATCCAAGCTATTTTCTAATAATTCTTTGAGAACAGAGGCTGGACGTTCCACCACTTCGCCAGCGGCAATTTGATTAGCAAGTGCACTGGAAAGTTTTTGGATAGGCTTTCTAGATTTTTCCATGGCCTAGTTTATCATATTCGGCTCAAAAGGACATCAACTTAAAGCTTTCACTAAGCTTTTCCCAGATAAACTTAAGCCCTGCATTGCTAAGCGACGACTTTCGCCCTCTATACTAAAGTTGAAGATGACATCGGGTTTTGGTAAGACATCTAAAGCACGTTCTGGCCATTCAAAAAACAAAACGGCATTTTCTCTTAAATATTCTCGTATGCCTATCAATTCTAATTCTTCCGATTGTGTTAATCGATAGAGATCGAAATGATATACCAACATTTCTCCATTGGCAATTTTTACATCGTATTCTTCAACAATTGTAAAAGTAGGACTTTTCACAGGCCCAGCATAATGTAAACTTCGCAAAAACAAACGTACAAACGTGGTTTTTCCAGATCCCAAATCCCCTTGCAAAAAAATCACCAAGGGGGGATGTGCAAACATCGCAAGTTTCGCGCTTAATTTTTCTGTATCTTTCTCGGTTTTTAATAACATTTTAATTCATCGTCCCGTCATTGCGACCGCGAGCGCAGCGTGGCGGGAAGCAATCCAGTTCCACCTTTTTTCTGGATTGCTTCGTCGCTAACGCTCCTCGCAATGACAAAAATATCAAGGATTTAAAAATCTTGGGAGGATTTTTAATAAATCGCCTGCAATCATACCTCTTTCACCCTTCTCTTTTGCAATGGCATCCCCAGCGGCTGCATGCACTGAAACACCTAAACAAGCCGCTTTTTCAGGCAGTAAACCTTCTGCAAGTAATCCTCCTAAAATACCCGCCAATACATCTCCCATGCCCGCTGTGGCCATACCCGGATTGCCTGCATCACATCGATGTATGCTGCTTTTTCCCGACACTAAAGTGCCTGCCCCTTTTAGCACAATGACACCCCGATATTCATCCTGTAAACGCGAAATAGCGCTTAACCTGTCTGCTTGTATTTCTTTGGCACTACATCCAAGTAATCTCGCAGCTTCTCCAGGATGAGGACTTAATATCCAATTATCCCGAGTTGTCTTTTCTTCCGATAAAAGATTTAAAGCATCCGCATCTACCACTAATGGCAACTGGGTTTCCAGCACTTTTTTAAATAAAGCCCGACCCCAAGAAGCTTGTCCTAAACCAGGACCTACTATCACCACTGTTGCACGTTCAAGTAGCGGTTCCAGTGCTGCAATTGATGTAACAGCCTTGGCCATTAATTCTGGCCGTTTTGCAATCATGGCAAAAGCATGTTCGGGATGTGTTGCCACAGACACCAAGCCTGCACCGCTTCTCAGCGCTGCTTCAGCAGCTAAGCGAGGCGCACCACCCATGCCATAATCTCCACCCACTACCAAAACATGACCAAAATCCCCTTTTTGGGCATCCCTCTTTCGAGGATGTAAAAAGCTTTGGCAAGTTTTCAAAGAAAGTTTATGAATATTCATGTGTTTTTTTCTGCTTCTTTGCGAAAGAAATGTTCTTGATAATATTGGAGTTCTTCAATAGATTCTTTAATATCTGCCATTGCCAAATGTTTAGATTTTTTCTTAAATCCTTTTGCCATCTCTGGTGCCCAGGATTTAGCTAATTCTTTCACAGTACTGACATCTAAATTTCGATAGTGAAAATAAGCCTCGAGCTTTGGCATATATTTCGCCATAAATCGTCTGTCCTGACAAATGCTATTGCCACACATCGGCGAGCGATTTTCTGTCACCAAACGTTTGATAAAATCAAGCATAATGGTTTCTGCTTGCATTTCATTAATCTTGCTATCTCTGACACGTTCTATCAACCCTGAACGTGTATGTTGCTTGGTGTTCCACTCATCCATATTGCTCATCACAGCTTCAGGCTGAA
>CAZCHZ010000108.1:0-5606 GCA_964498615.1 uncultured Legionellaceae bacterium
TCACTTGCTCTACCGACTGAGCTACCGGGGAAAAGGGCATTGTAGATAAGGATGGTATCTAACCTTGCCTCTTGTGGTCAAGGGCCATGCGGATCCTATGGATGGCTGTTTTTAAGTTCTCAAGCTCTGTTGCAAAGGAAAACCTTAAATAGCCAGGACAACCAAAGGCTGTTCCCGGAACCGTGGCAACGCCTGCTTCCTGCAAGAAAAACTCTGCAAGTGCCGTATCATCAGTGATAGAAGGTATGCGATCGATTATCTCTTGCACATGGACAAAGGTATAAAAGGTGCCATTTCCTTTTAGACATTGCATACCGGGAATATTATTTAGTTCTCTTACAATGTAATCATGTCTTTCTTTAAAAGCATCTACCATTTGCTGAACACAATCTTGGTTGCCTTCTAATGCGGCTTGGGCTGCAACCTGGGCAATTGAGCAGGGGTTGGAAGTGCTTTGGCTTTGTATCGTTGCCATGGCCTCGATAAGCCGTGCAGGACCTGCGGCATAACCTATTCGCCAGCCTGTCATGGCATAGGTTTTGGATACGCCGTTTATCACAATGGTACGAGGAAAAAGTGCATTTGATATAGTGGCTAAATTGTGAAATTGGGTTTTTTCAAAACGGGTATGTTCATACATATCATCTGTCGCAATCAAAATCTGAGGATGACGCAGCAAAACTTCAGCCAAGGCCTGTAACTCAGCTGCGGTGTATTCCATGCCGCTTGGATTACTTGGACTGTTGATAATAAATAATTTGGTCTTTGGCGTAATAGCCGCTTCTAATTGTGCAGGCGTAATTTTAAAGTGTTGTTGAATGGTGGTGGGAATAATGACAGGTTTTGCTTCTGCTAGCAATACCATGTCAGGATAAGATACCCAAAAAGGTGCTGGAATAATCACTTCATCTTGAGGGTTCAAATAAGCTTGCATCAAATTAAAAAAGCTTTGTTTGGCACCACAAGAAACTAAAATTTCATTGGGATAATATTGTAAGCTATTGTCTCTTTTGAATTTCTGAATGATGGCTTCACGTAGGGACAATGTGCCTTCTACGAGGGTATATTTTGTAAATCCCTCTTGAATCGCTTTAATGGCAGCTGCTTTGATATGTTCAGGGGTATCAAAATCAGGTTCACCTACACCTAAATTAATAATGGATTTTCCTTCAGCTTTCAGTTTGGCAGCTTTCGCAGCAACACCAAGTGTGGGCGAAGGTTTAATTTCTTGAACGCGGGCAGAAAGTTTCATAGCAAATACCTTAGGCAAAATATGATATGATAATAATACAGGTAAATATATGACAGAACAATTCCATTTAATTTCACCATTCTCACCCGCAGGCGATCAACCGCAGGCCATAGCCTCCTTGGTCGAGGGCTTAAATGATGGCTTGATGCACCAAACGCTTTTGGGTGTCACAGGCTCGGGTAAGACCTTTGCCATGGCAAACATCATTCAAAAAACCAATAGAACCACCCTCATCCTTGCGCCTAATAAAACATTGGCTGCTCAGCTTTATGGTGAGATGAAGGGATTTTTTCCTGAAAATGCCATTGAATATTTCGTGTCCTATTATGATTATTATCAACCAGAAGCTTATGTGCCTTCTACAGATACTTATATTGAAAAAGATGCCTCGATTAATGAACATATAGAGCAAATGCGTTTATCTGCAACACGTGCATTATTAGAACGTAAAGATACGGTGATAGTAGCAACTGTTTCTGCTATTTATGGTTTGGGTGATCCTGAATCCTATTTATCTATGGTGATACATTTGGTGAAGGGAGATAAAATTGATAGAACCACATTTTTACGCAGACTCGCAGAATTACAATATGCCAGAAACGATTTGGATTTTAAAAGAACTGCATACCGTGTGAGGGGCGATGTCATCGATGTTTTCCCCGCGGAATCTGAAAGTGAGGCGATAAGAATTGAATTGTTTGGAGACGAAATAGAAAAATTAAGTATCTTCGATCCTTTAACGAGCAAAATATTGCGTCGTGTGCCAAGGTTTACGATTTATCCGAAAAGTCATTATGTCACACCAAGACAACGTGTGTTAGAGGCAGTGGAAGCCATTAAAGCCGAATTAACGCCGCGTCTTTTAGAATTGGAAAAGGCTAATAAGCTGGTTGAAGCGCAACGCTTAGAGCAGCGCACGCGGTTTGATATTGAAATGCTTTTAGAATTGGGTTATTGCTCAGGCATCGAAAATTATTCAAGATTATTATCAGGGCGTGCACCGGGTGCGCCACCGCCTACCTTAATGGATTATTTGCCCGCAGATTCTTTATTAATCATAGATGAATCTCATGTCACTTTACCACAATTAGCAGGCATGTATAAAGGAGATAGAGCCCGCAAAGAAAATCTTGTGAATTATGGATTTCGTTTGCCTTCAGCCCTGGATAATCGCCCTTTGCGTTTTGATGAATTTGAAAAAATTCAAGCGCAAACTATTTATGTGTCGGCAACGCCTGGGGATGCTGAATTGGCAAAATCAGGATGTGTGGCAGAGCAAGTTGTGCGTCCCACAGGTTTGGTGGATCCTGAAATTGAATTGCGTGCTGCTTCTTCTCAGGTAGATGATGTCCTATCAGAAATCCATCGCTGCGCAAAACTTAATGAACGTGTCTTAATCACGACTTTAACAAAACGCATGGCAGAGGATTTAACAGATTATTTAAATGAAAATGGGGTGAAGGTACGCTATTTACATTCAGATATTGATACCGTAGAACGTGTGAATATTATTCGAGATTTGCGTTTGGGTGTCTTCGATGTATTGGTGGGTATTAATCTTTTACGCGAAGGCCTGGATATGCCAGAAGTCTCTTTGGTTGCCATTTTAGATGCAGATAAAGAAGGTTTTTTGCGTTCTGCGCGCTCATTAATTCAAACCATTGGGCGTGCCGCTCGTCATATTCATGGTAAAGCGATTTTATATGCAGATAAAACAACAGACGCGATGAAAAAGGCCATTTCAGAAACTGAAAGACGACGTCATAAGCAACATCAATATAATCAAGAGCATGGGATTACGCCCATGGGGATAGCGAAAGCGGTACAAGAAATCCTAGAATTACCTCATGAAGAAGAGGGCATATTGTCGCCACATTATTTAATGAAACCCGGAGATAGCATATTAACGCCCAAGCAATTAAGCGACAAAATTGACAGCTTAGAAAAAGAAATGTATCAATTGGCCAAAAATCTTGAATTTGAAGCAGCGGCTAAGTTGCGAGATGAAATTCGCAGATATCGGGTGATGTTCGAGCAATTGCCTTAATTCTTTTATTTGTATAAAAATTAGTCTGCATTGTCGCGCGTGATAAATACAGCTTCATTTGCTTGAGAGAAGTTTTCATAAAAATATTGTAAAGCTTTTTCATGTCGGGGTTGGATGCCTTCCCAAGTTACTTGATAAGGAACGATAGTGTTTCCTTTAATGCCAACGAAATCCACTTCGCCTTTACGTGATTCTTGCCAATAGAATACTTGTTCATACATTTGCTTTAGACGTAAAAAAACATTCAATTCAAGACTCTTGCCTAAATCTCGTCCTGTGACATTTGTGATAGCATAGCGCATGCCGGAATCAATAGGATAATATTTTTTTTGTTTACTAAGTTGTTTTTTTTCTGAAAATGCAAAATAAGGACAAGCAAATAATAAATAAGCATCTTCACAAGCTTCTAGATAAGATTTAACCGTATCTACAGTTGAACCAGTGATGGCAGCAATTTTACGATAACTTAATTCGGAGCCACAACTTTCAAAAGTCATTTTAGCAACTTGTTTGATTGCATCAGGCGAACGGGCATGTACTCTTTTTAGGACATCACGCAAAATAATGTCATTAAAATATTCTTGCAATAATTGATAAGGTTGTTCAAATGTCAAGGCGCGTGGGAAACCACCGGAAATGAAATAATTCTCTAGATTTTTTTTTGGAAATAGTGCTTTATATTCAGAAAATGAAAATGGAAATAATTCAAGAGTAATATGTCGTCCGGTTAATGCGGTTGCAAATTCACCACTCAAAAGACGTGAATTAGAGCCCGTCAAAATAAAGTAATTATTTTTAGGACGTTCCAATTGAGTATGCATCCACTTTTCCCATTCTTGAACATTTTGAATTTCATCAAGAAAGAAATAGCATGGCTTGTCTTTGGGAATTTTATTTCTCGCAAGTGCTATGATGCGATTTAATAATGTATAATCAAGATCGTTGATCAATCTCGGATCTTCAAAATTACAATAATAGCAATGAATAAGGGGTATATCATAATGTTTTGGTAATTGAGATAATAAGGTTGATTTACCACCACGGCGTACACCTTGAATAATTAAGACTAAATCGGTATGTAACTTCTCTGGCAGGATCAATTGTCTGGTTAAGCCAGAAGAGGGTGGCTTATCCCAAAAGCTCCAGTCTCCCAAAATTTCTATCAACGATTGATCGGGTAACATAAATTGATCTATAAACTCATGAAATTACACTGTTGTCAAGTATACTCGACAAATGTGATTATGTCAAGCTAACTTGACAGGTTGCATAAGTATTTGATATTAAAGAGAAAAAACCGCATCTGCATTATCGGGTTACAATTTCACGCCTCTAAAAGGATCTAATTCGGGATGTTGTTTTATTAGTGCTTTAATTCTTTCGTCTATTTTTGGATGAGTTCTTTGTTTTGCGAGTGACATTAATACGGTCTGATAGGTGGTCACTCTATCAGAAAAAAAAGATACGTTATGTTCTAGGATTAATTTTTGGATGATGGTTGATAAATCTGAGTTGTCAATCTGTGTTTCATTGTTGGCAACATTGTCAGTAGGATTGGTTTTTTCGAGTTGCTGGCGATTTATGCGTTCAGCTGCAATGGTTTTCACTTCTATAGGCTCTTCTGCAAGATAACGTAAAATATTCAAAATATATTTATCATCACCTTTTGCTTGAAAAGCAATCAAAAGATAATCAATCTGTTTGGGAATTTCTTTTATTTGAGCGCCTTCTCGTAAGGTTCTAAGGTCCAGCTTATCCATGGATTTGATAGAAAGTAATTTTTCGTTTTTGATTGAAAAATGCTGTATTTTTTCAAGAGCCATTCTGTCATTTAAGCTAATTAAGGCTCTTGCAAAAAAATCTTTTTCCGCTCTGGGGTAATATGGAAATTTTTCAATGATGACTGGAATGAGTTCGGGATGCGCGCTTAAAGCACCCGTGAGATAAATACTAGATGCATTTTTGAACATGTCAAATGTGGGTTTATCTTTTTTCAAGGCGGCTTGTCGTAGGGCTTGTTTATAGGTTAAAAGATCAGCTTCTATTTTTTGTAAAGAAGGGTTTTCGTAAAAGAATGTAGATGTGGATACTGTATTTTGGATGGCTGCGAGTGTGAGCGATGAGAATGAAAATAGCAAGATGGAATATATACATATTTTAGAAAATTGCATGAACGAATCTCCAAATGGCTTCTTGTTATTATCTAGTTTAATACATATTTTATCTCTACCCTCACCCGCCCCTACGGGGCACCCTCTCCCGATCCAATCGGGAGAGGGTGGTGCGAAGCACCGGGTGAGGGAAATT
>CAZCHZ010000109.1:0-5557 GCA_964498615.1 uncultured Legionellaceae bacterium
AAAAAGGCAAGAATTGGCTGATGCACTCCATAAAAAGGCTGTACTTGGTGTTATTGGTCTTGCTGTTCAAGCAATTGGCATGGTATTTCCACCTGCTGGTCCTATCATTGCTGGTGTTGTAAATGCGGGTCTTAGCATGGCAATGAATCCATCGATTGACACTGTGGTGAATTTTGCTGGTAAAGTTGTGGATCTCAAGTCTCAACTGGGTAATTTGCCAAAAAGTACCGATGTCACAAAACACGAAGCTGATTTATTTAAGAAAGTACAAGAGTTTGCTAAAACCGCGGCACCCTTAATACAAGGTGCTCGAGATTTGTTAAGTCAAAAAAATGAAGGTGATGCACAGCTTAGGGAACTGGATGGCCAGATCGCGAAGGTAAATGCATACGTTGGGGAATTAGGAGTATATCTCGCCACTGTCCCAGATGCACTTGGTAGTTATTTATCAGGCATGGTACATGAGGTAGAAGGTTTTCAAAGAGCCTTACAGGATAAATCACTGGTCGCACTTGATTTTAGTAAACTTACGATAAAACGATTCTTTGAAGGTGTAAAACAAAATATCAAAATTGTTGTTGGTCAATTTGGTAGTAGTGATGAATTCGAAGGTATAGCTGCAAAAATGAGTGAAGCAATTGATGTTTCAGTCAATATTTGCATGAGAGTGCAAGATTATCGTGATCACATGGCATTTGCAAATTACATCGCTCATTTACAAACTGCTGATGTTCGCACGGTTGCAGTCGATCCAGAATATCAATCTGATGTTAATAGCTTGACTGTACGTTTACAGCAAAGTGTTGTTCAAGAAACTTATTGCAGAGCTGTGGGTGCTGTCAAACAATGGGCTTTTCCTTTCGCTGAAAAATTCTTAAGCGGTATTTCGAATCTAGAAAGCAGTGATTATGCGACAATGGCTCATAATCTGCCAATTATACTGCGCGGAATTCAGGCATATAAAACCAGCGTGCTGACTATGGATCAAGCAATCATGCTGAGTACTTTTAATACTGAACCTTTCTTTACTTGGTCTTATGAACAATACCCTCAAGAAATTGAATCTTTATTAAGAGGGGAGAAAGTCATTTTGAGTGCTGATATAGAAAAAATAAAATTGGACGCAGTAAAGTTTAAAAAAGTAGCCATTAAGCTACAGTGTAAATTGAACGAAAAACAAGCTGAACTTGATACCATGTTGCAAGCCAGTTTTCAGGTTACTTTAGAACATAGTGGTATCTCCTATTACCGATATGTTGGCGATGTATATGAGATCTCATCAAGTGACATGCCTGTTGAAATTGGCTATTCATTTAAAATGAGAGCAGATGGAGTAACGCCAGAGCTGTATAGTGGCGTGTGGGATAAAATGGCCAGAGGTGATATTTTACTGAGTCCCTATGCGGCCTGGGTTGTACAAATTACATTCAGACCAACTTTGACTTCGACTGCGGCTAGGGGCATAGGAACGGCAACTTTATTTGATAAGTTCAAAGATGTGCAACATCTCATAAGAGTTAGTTTAACTGGCGAAGGTAGTTATGTTGATGCCTCTAAAGTCAATACTGATTTGCACTTAGATCGATACTATAAAGCGGTTGATTCAACATTATTGGAAGATTCAGATGTTGAAGCTAGCGTCGCACGGCCAGCTATGTTAGCTCAATATAGAGGGAGCAATGTAAGACAAGGATCTTTTGGTCGAATAGCAGTAGAAACAAAGGAAAGGGAAGAGAAAAAGCATCAATCTCGGGAAAAAAGCAGGTAAGGGATCTTAAGCAAAATCTTCTAAGGCTGTCAACGATGTTGAAGTATTGTGCTCTGGATGTAAGGTTTTATTTTCTTCATGGCGCATTGCGCAGAGCAGGCCTTCTCTAAAATACTTATCGCGTTTTTGGAATTGGCCCATCTCTTCCATCACCTGGCCTAAGAGTGCATAGGCTTCTGGAGAGGGAGAGAGAATAATCACTTTTTCGAGATAATCTCGGGCCTTGCCCCAGAGTTGGTTATAAAAGGACAAACGCCCTAATGTGAACAAAAGGGCTGGATTATCGATAGTATCGTTATTCAATAATTTTTCTGCAAAGGTCAGTTGCTTCTTAAGGGTAGGGCTTTGAATCATACCATAAAGTTTGCATAAATCTTCCGAAAAATTGTTTTTTAACATGGTGCGTAACAAACTTTCAGCTTCTTCTTGGCCACCCACATGATTCAATTGGTTTGCATAATCATAAATGCAAGCAGTGTCTTTGTGTACAGAATAAGGGGCAGACTGCCAAAATCTAATCAAGGCTTTTCGTCCGTTCGGTGCGACAATGGGTAACATTGCGCGATACACCTTTTTTTCAAAGTTTACATAGGCTAGCTTATTTTGAAAAACTTTGGCTTTATTGATGTCTGGCAATAAATGATATAGTGATTGCCAGTCTCCGATACTTTCATAAATGCGGGCTAATAACTTTACTGCTTGAGGTTGTTTGGGTTTCTCTGCATGTAAATATTGCAAGGTTGCAATACTTTTTTCAAATTCACCTTCTTTAAATTGCAGTTCTGCTTCAGTGATCCTTAAAGCAATATTAGCATCATGATTGGCAGCATGCGCCAATTGCAGGTATTGATCGCGTTTTTCAACATTGCCATTTCCTTCCGCGGCTTTTGCGGCAGAAAGGTAATTAATGACGGGACTGTCATTATAATGTGCACTCTTGATTAAGAGGCGCTCTGCGTCTTTAAATCGTCCCTCAACAAGTGCCAATAAACCACGGGTGGTTTGAAGTCTGGCATGACGTTGCTTGTGTTGAATCCATGCATTTTTAATTTTGCCAGTGCTTGAAAATAGCATATTCACCAGCCATAACAAAAATACAGCGATGGTCGCAATGATCAAAAGCAAAATAGCCGCGACCCAAAGTGGCATTTCGATCGTCCAATCTTGATAAGCAAAAAGCGCATAACCTGGGTCTTTTCGGATCACCACGCCAAGCCCCGTGGCTAGGATAAGGACAAAAATTAAGGACCATAAGCGCATATATTTATTGCCTGCTTGCTTGTAAAAGTTGTAATGTATGACTAATGTCAGGTAAGGCAGGATGTACATCTATCTTTTCTAAAGCTTTTAAAGCTGCTTTTAATTTCTGTGTCTGTTCATCTGAACTTTCGAAATAGTTATCTAGCCATTGTTCTGCATTTCTTAAAGAATCTTGATAGACGGTTTCATTGCTATGTAAAACAGCCCAACGCATTTGTTCCAAAAAGAGACGTAAATGTTCTTTTGCCAAGACTTGTTCATTCAAAGACAAAATGGGTTCAATCGGTTTTGAATGGCGTTGTACCTTCACTAATTCTTTCAAGGATTGTAAGCTTAGCAAAAGGGCTTCTTTCCAGGAATGTGAATCCTGGTTGTTTACAACAGCGCAATGTTGGGGCCTGTCGTTTGTCATGTCGCGCAAACCTCTCCCGGGGATACTATCCACTTGACTTAGTAAAGCCCCAATTGCGGCCCATAATCCATTTAAATCCGGGATTGTCACTGCATTGAGTGCTATCCTATCCTGTGCTAATGCTTCGCGGATGGGAGCAAGTGCCGGATCATTCAGTGCTTGTAAACGTTCATCTGCTGTTTTTAATAATTGACTTGCCATTTGGACGTCTTGTGCCATATGTAAACGTTCCTTCGCAATTTGCATCATGTTTTCAACTTCGAATAAGGTAAATGAAACCTGATTTCTCTTGTTGTCACTCATTGCAATGGGTGCTTGCTTGGGTAATGTCATGGCAAGTTTTCGAAAGTCTTCTAATTTTAAGTTATATTCCTGAAATTTAGATTGCATTTGCATATTGAGTGCAGCAATTGTATTATCTGTGTTGATCATAAAACTTTGATAGCGTTCAAACTGAAATACGCTTAATGCAGCGACTAAGCAAGCGATCACTAAACTTAAAATTGCAATTTTCATGCGTTTTGTTTCTCCAAATGCATAAGGGCATGAAGCAGAGATGTATCATCTGCGCCCGAGGCCAACAAGGGTTTTTTAATCCCCATTGTGGTAGCCAGTGTCAATAAACGTAAGCCAACAACTATCATAGGTATCTCTGATATCCAACGCCAGTTTTGCGAGCCGACTAAGCTTGATAAATTTTTCAAACTTTCTTTGCTAGTGATAATAATGGCATCTAATGGATGTTCTTGCCAGATCTTTATCTGTTGCTTGACTGCGATTCTGGGCAGGGTTCTTTGATAAGTTTCAATCACCTTAAGCTTAGCACCTCGTTGTTGCAAAGTTTCTAAAAGTAAGTTGCGTCCTCCATTTCCACGAAAAATAAAAATAGTCTTTTGTGTAACAGAAGCTTGCTGCAAGGCAGGCAACTTTAACAAAGATTCACTTTCGAAAGGGGCCTCACTTGGGATCTGGACATCTTGGATTCCATAATCTAGTAATGCTTGCTTTGTGCTAGGCCCGATGGCTAGCCACTGTAGTTTAGGCAATTTGGGCCAGCAACTTTGAATTGCTTTCATACCATATTTCACTGCAGATTGGCTGATAAAAATGGCTATGTTTGCTGTATCGAGTATTTTAATCGCTTCCATCATGGCAGCTTGATCTTCGATCGATGAAATATTCATGAGGGGGAAAAGTTGAGGTTCCCAACCTAAGCACGCAATTTTGGCGCATAAATTTTCACACAAATCTTTGGGTCTTGTGACAAGGATCCTCAAACATAGTCCTTTTGTTCGCTTGTCATGCCAGCGTAGGCTGGCATCCAGAATAGGCCTTTAGGCAACCTTGCATGCATTAATGATCTCCTCTGCGCCCATGTCAATTAAAACTTTTGCTAAAGATTCCCCTATTGTAAGCGCTTCTTTTGAGTTTAGTTTTGCGCCCACGCTTGCTTTTAATATTGTACGCCCATCAGGCCGACCTACCAAGCCTCGCAGGTGAAGGTCATTTTTTTTGATGCTTGCCAAAGCTGCCACAGGGAGTTGGCAACTGCCCCCTAAGCAAGCATTCATGCTGCGTTCTGCTAATACACATTGTGCTGACACTGAGTGGTGCAAAGGCGCAATTAAGTCTTTAATGCGCCTGTCATTTTTGCGGCATTCCAAACCGAGGGCGCCTTGACCGACGGCGGGCAACATGAGGTCTGGTTCAAAAATTTGGGTGATACGTGCATCTTGGTTTAAGCGCTCTAAACCTGCTTTTGCCAAAATAATGGCTTGAAATTCACCGTTATCAAGTTTTTGTAAGCGCGTATCTACATTGCCCCTGAGCATTTTAAAAGTGAGATCTTTTCTCATGGCGGCAAGTTGTGCGGAGCGTCTGAGACTGGAGGTGCCGATGATCGCTTGAGGAGGAAGGCTGTCTACACTGGGGAATTCATTAGAAATAAAAACATCTCGGGGATCAATCCGTTTTAAAATGACGGGAATGTCTAATTCCTGAGGAATCAGAGCAGGAACATCTTTCATTGAATGCACTGCGATATCTGCGAGATCTTCTAAGAGATAGTTTTCAAGTTCTTTAACAAATAAGCCCTTTCCACCCATTTTTGTCAGAGG
>CAZCHZ010000110.1:0-5535 GCA_964498615.1 uncultured Legionellaceae bacterium
TGGCACGCGCGGCTTTCCGCATGAGAACACCTTTAGCGATCCCAAAGAATTTGGCTATGGACGAGAGGTTTACGATGACGCCGCGGCCGCATTCAAACTAAAGAAAGTCAAACCGAGTTACGATAATATGACTGCTAAAACCTTGGAGGATTTTGGAGTGATAGTTCAAGGGTTCCAAAAAAAGTTAGATGCCATAAAGGGAAAAAAACGAACTGTCGAACGGTACGCAGAAGAAGCAGAGCGTTCGGCTGAAATTGAAGCCGCAAGAAAACAACAGCCACCCGTAAAGAGTGGGAAAAAGCCGGAAGCCCAGAAGGCGATTTTACATGCTATGGCACAAGACCAAAAAAAACCTAGGGAAATAGAGATGGACACATTTATTCAGCAATGCACAACTGCTGTACATTTTGCACTGTTATACAACATGGGAAAGTTTCATTGGTTTGTGGACGCTATGAACCCAAAAGGAGACTTTTATTTTAAAGATGGTTTTGGAGATCGTCTTGTAATAATGTTAAGCACTGACAAGCGTTTATTATTACCACTGAGAGATGATGAACGTGTAATTATAGTTAAAAATCTAATCGAGGATGAGGATCTTCAAAAGGCTCTGAAGGAACAGCCAGCGGAAGAGCGATCGGAATTGGAAAAACGGTTGCGAGATTATTTTGCTACAGGCTTGAAAAAGGCAGAGGAAAGAGCAAAGGAACTGCAAACGCAGCAAAAACTTGGTATTAAGAAGCCAAAATAATTTTGGAATCTATAGAAAAATTAAAACTCAGGCATGACAGCGCCTTTGTATTTATTAATAATAAATTGACGCGTCTTTTCAGAAGTCATTGCAGCCTTTAAGGCTTGAATATCTTGTCGATTGCCATCATTAATTCTCACCACCAAAACATTTGCATAAGGCGAGTTTTGATCTTCAAGTGCCAGCGCATCATGTTGGGGAGATAAATTCGTTTGTAGTGCATAATTGGCATTGATGACTGAGAGTTCGACTTCTTCTAAAGTGCGCGTCAGCATGGCGGCGTCAATTTCAATAAATTTAAGATTTTGTGGGTTACTTGCAATATCCTGCAATGTTTGCAACTCGGCTTTTGCATTTTTAAGTGTCACAATGCCTTTTGAGGCTAATAAAAGCAAGGCTCTTGACCCATTGCTAGGATCGTTAGGAATGGCAACGGTAGATCCTGCTGTTAAGTCTGATAATGTAGATATTTTTTTAGAGTAAAGTCCCATGGGTTCAATTTCGATTTTAGCGATACTTTCAATAGGGTAATGAAATTCTGCAATTTGATGTTGCATAAAGGGAATGTGCTGAAAAAAATTGGCATCTACTTCGCCTGCGGCTAACGCACGATTTGGCATTTGATAATCATCGGTGGTGATGATTTCAAGATCAATACCTTGATTTTTTAATTCTGGTTTAATAAATTCAAGTATTTCCGCGTGCGGAACAGCACTGGCCGCGACTTTTAAAGTAGGCTTTTTTTCGCAAGCGCATTGTCCCAACAACAGTAATACAAGAGAAATGGTAGTCAATAGTTTTTTATACATGGTAGTGTTGCCCTCTTTTTTTCAAAATATACTTTGCTAAGTATTCGCCTAAAACCTGGATAAGCTGTACTATCAAAACCAACAAAATGACGGTGCTTATCATGATAAAGACATTAAACCGATTGTAGCCATATTGAATAGCGACTTGACCTAAGCCACCTCCCCCAATTAATCCTGCCATAGCACTATAACCCACCAGAGTTATTGCCGTCAAAGTAATTCCATGAATAATAAAAGGCAGGGCTTCTGGAATAAATACTTTCCTAACAGTTTGCAAGGGACTGGATCCCATCACCTTGGCTGCTTCCAAAATATGTTGATCCACTTCTTTGAAACTGTTTTCCATTAATCTTGCGACAAAAGGCAACGCTGCAATTGTCAATGGTACAATTGCGGCTGTGGTGCCTAAACTTGTTCCCACAATCCAACGTGTAAAGGGAATAAGGGCGACCATCAAAATCGCAAAAGGAAAAGAACGTCCAATGTTGACAATCACATTGAGCAGATGATTAAGTTTTATATTTTCTTTGATTTGTTCTTTATCCGTCACGGTCAAAATAATACCCAAAGGCAAGCCAAGCAGCACCGCAAAAAACAAGGACGCAAAAACCATATAAAGCGTTTGCCAAAGCGCCAAGGGGAGTAAATCTATGGCTAATTTGATATTGTCTGGATTCATTTGTTGATGATCTCGCAATGTACAGATTGTGCTTGTAAATACTGAATGGCACAATGAATTTGTTCTTCAGATCCTGTAAGTTCAATAACCAATGTCCCAATGGTTGCGGTTTGCAAATTATCAATCCAACCCAATAAAATATTGGCATCCACCTGGCAGGTTTTAATCATATTAGAAATAATGGCTGTTTTTGCGGTTTCGCCTGTAAATCTTAATCTTAAGAGTTTGCAGGTGGCTGAGATTTTGTCAATGAAAATTTGTGGGATGTCATGTATGGTGTTCTGCACAAAACTTTTTGTAATATCATATTTGGGATCTGCAAAAATATCGGCAACACTTCCCGCTTCTAAAATTTCACCTTGGTCGATCACGGCAACCTTATTGCAAATTTGTTTAATCACTTCCATTTCATGGGTAATCAGCACGATGGTAATGCCCACAGTCTGATGAATTTTTTTAAGTAATGTTAAAATTTCCTGAGTTGTTTTAGGGTCCAACGCACTCGTTGCCTCATCGCATAATAGCAGATCAGGACAATGGGCAAGCGCCCGGGCAATGCCCACTCTTTGTTTTTCACCACCGCTTAAACGCGCAGGGTAAACTGATGCTTTCTGACTCAAGCCTACTAGTTTTAACAGTTCAGCTACTCTACCTTGTATTTTTTGTGGCGCGTCTGATATTTCTAAAGGATAAGCAATATTTTCTGCAACCGTTCTCCCATTCAACAAATTAAAATGTTGAAATATCATGCCAATATTTTGATAATAATGTCGTAATTTTTTACCCTGGATATGAGTAATATCTTTTCCATGAAAAATAATATGACCAGTATCAGGCGTAATGAGCCTTGCAAGACAACGAATTAAAGTGGATTTTCCCGCACCGCTTAAACCAATAATGCCATAAATATCTCCTTTTTCTATAGAAAGGCTGACATCTTTTAATGCATAGACAATATGACCCTGGTGATTATAGGTTTTTGAAATATCGGAAATTTCAATCATGTTATTTTATGAAGCTTTTTTATAGAATTGTTGGACGTGTAATTTCTTACGTTTCTTTTTTTGTTGCCATATGTCATATTTCGCTTGCTGGTCTAGCCAAGTTATCGCTTCTCCCCCAAATGCAATAGCAAGTCTTTCAGCCATTTCAATAGATACACTTCTATGACCGTTGATGAGTTCTGAAAGCGTTCTTCGGCTCACGTCTAATCCTTCGGCTACCTCCGTAATGGTCAGGCCAAGAGGTTTGATATAAAGCTCTAAAAGCGTTTCTCCCGGATGTGGAGGATTATACATCTGCATTTTAGTCTCCTAGTGATAATCCAAATAATCAACATCTGTAACATTTTGGCCATCAAACTTAAAAATGACACGCCAATTTCCCGAAATCGTGAGAGAGTAATAATCTCTTTCCCGTCCTTTCAAGGCATGAAATTTTAGGCCTGGCAAATCCATTTGCTGGGGATTAGTGCATATCTCTAATCTCGCAAGGATATGTCGTAGCTTTGCTGCATGTGCGTACGCAATACCCGATGTCTTCCCTGTGAGAAAATACAACCTCAATCCCTTATGCCTAAAACTCAAGATCATTTTAAGTATAACCTGTAACGTTACGCGTTGCAAACGCCGTAGGGCATGCAGTCTACACAGTATCTTATAAATATGCAAGGGTGTATTTGCATGGAATATAATCCTTGAAATTCAATGGGTTAGACATAGACGTGAGTCTGGTAGTGGCTTTAGAGATGCCTTTTCCCGTATTATGAGCGCAGCACCTACCAAATTTGGAGTGACAGCTATTTTAAAGGTATCCTGTTTAGATACACCTCTTGGACCAATGTTAGCGATTGCAGATGAGCAGGCGCTTTATGTGTTGGAATTTGTGGAACGACGTAGTTTAGAACGTGAAATTGAGCGTTTTAGCCAAAGAATAAAATCGGCCATTATTTCAGGTATCACAGGACCAATTAAATCTATTGAAAAAGAATTGCATCAATATTTTGAAGGCAAATTAAAGGATTTTAAAACACCTCTTTTTTTTTTAGGATCATCATTTCAAAAAGAAGTATGGGCAGCATTACAAAAAATCGCTCATGGCAAAACAAGATCCTATGCTGATATTGCAAGAACTATTGGACGTCCTACAGCTTTCCGTGCGGTAGCAAATGCGAATGGCGCAAATCCTATTTCTATTGTTATTCCCTGTCATCGGGTGATTAATACCAATGGGGAGTTAGGAGGATATGGCGGCGGTATTAAACGTAAACAATGGCTGCTGCAACATGAGCAAAATGATAAGGTACAGGGCTTTTCTCATGGCGCTGCATGTTGATGTATTTCATTGATAATAATATCGAAAAAATAGGGATTGGATACGCCATGTCCCAGATCTTTGATTACCTTAAGCTTTGAGTGAGAAATAATTTTATTTAAGGCATGACCATGATCTAATGGGAAAATAGGATCGATATCGCCATGAATAATCAGCGTAGGTGTTTTAATTTTATGTAAAGCCTCTTTATGTATATCATAGGAAGCCTGAATTGCTAAAAAATGATTATTTAGCCCTGCTGGATTGATCATCCTCACATGTGATTGCATGGCTAATTGACGACATAGTGTTTTATCGATAGGGATTTTACCTCCACCATGTAACCGCATGCTTTCTTCAAAAAGTTTAATTTTTTCTTCTATTGTTTCTGGAGGCGTCAAGGTGCTTTTAGCAAAATCAAGAATGGTTTGTGTGGGTGTCGACAAAGTACTGTTGATGGGTTTTCCAAGAAAGGCATTCATGGCGGGGCTCATGTCGGAGGTTGTTATCATTAAGACCAAACTTTTCAGCCGATTTGGATAATGCGCGGCGAAAATAGATGCGATTTCCCCGCCCATCGAAGCGCCTATGAGATGGGCTTTGTCAATCTTGTAATGATCCAGAATATGAATCGCATCTTTTGCCATATCCAGCAGGGTATAGGGGTTTTTTTGAAAGTCAAAAGCGCTGGAAAGACCCGTGTCCCGGTTATCATAACGAATCACAAAATATCCCTGCCTGGCCAGTTGTTCGCAAAAAGGTTGTGGCCACAAAAGACCCTGACCGCCCGATCCCATAATTAAAAGCAGTGCTGGATTTTCTGGGTTACCAAAAGTCTCGGACCAAAATACCAAATTTTGTGCTGCCAAGATAACTGCTGGTTTGAAAGCGATTGCGTTGTGTGTGTCAGTATTCTTACGTTGCATGTTGGTTTTACCGTCTTCGTACGTTGTAAAAATATTAGTATAGCTTGATAATGACAC
>CAZCHZ010000111.1:0-5531 GCA_964498615.1 uncultured Legionellaceae bacterium
ATTCCAATTCCGGCGCCTGTAAACGGTATATTAATACCATTTGTTGCCCATAAAGCACCTTGATAATTTACAGTCCTGAATTGCTGATAATCTCCCCCATTCCATGATGTTGCAGTCCAAATAGTTTTAGGTACATATGATACAGGTAATACTCCTCCAGCGACAGGATTCTTATAGAAACTTACATCATATATAGGGTAAGGACTCGCTGTTACAATGTTGTAAGAATATTTGGTATCAAAAGCTAAAGTACCAGGAAACTGAGTAGGAATAATCTCTAAATCTTCAAGTCCCATGACGGGAAGATCGGGATAATAATTAAATGATGCTGAAATGGTATCAGCTCCCCCTCCTGCGATAGTAATGTCACCAGTAGAATAATTAATCGTACTACCTGGATCTGCAAGACCATTTTTTAATAACGTACCATCTGGAATTGTTGGCTCTGTGTAAATATCTCCTGTAATTGTGTCGGTGATTGTTACACTTCCAGGTACAATATTTCCGGTCGCTTCAAGTGAAAATCCTGTTAAGATATTTCCAGCCCCGCCAACCAAAGCAAAGGTGGCTATACTAGAATAAGAAACAGAATTGGAATTGAAGAACCTCTTTAGCCGACCAAGTAGACTCGTACCTCTCTTACGCTTAACGCGGCCCCGCCATTGATAGGCGTTAATGAGAACAGGAAAGGAATCATTGTCGATATTAAAAGCTGTGCGATCATTCTTTAAACCTTTATTGATTGGTCCAACTGTTATTCGTTCAGCCATCTAGTTGCCTATTGCTATCCAATTGAAACCAGTAAAAAGAAGTCCTCCACCAGTCGATGACGAATTAAAATCCCAAGAGAATTGAGTATTAGATAAACCCCTTACTGAGATACTAGCAGGTTTAAAAGATTGTACAATAGCATTCGAAATCGGCGTAGTTAAGACTACAAAACAAGCTAATGGAAATGGTATTGTGCTTGGTCCTGGAGGTACTCTATTTTTAAAGGTTACTGTTCCTCCTGCCGTTCCACTTGCAAAAGACCCACTTCCTGCAACAGTTACAATACCCCACTGAACTAGAACACCGCCTATCCATTGATAACCTTCTGTAGTTGCAAAGCTTCCAGTTAATTGGGATACTCCACCGGAGCCAGTAAGATTAAACAATTGCGTTGCTGCAATGGGAAAAGGTGTATCAGGTGTCCAAGTAGCAGTGATAACTTGATTTATTCCAGCAACAACAGGAACAGGAGGGGTAAAAGCTTGAGTTACTGGGTCCCAAACTCTACCATGTGGGTCTTGATGAATAATAGTATGAAAACCGCCATTAAGAACATTAAAACTATTGTGATCTACGGCTATAATATCATCGGTATGATTAGTATTATTCTCCATGTCGGGCTGATCATTGGATGGATTATGCGAAGGAAAAGGAACGTCACGCGTATAGGTAAATAAAGTCATGTTGTCGTACCTCCATAAGTATTTAATCCACCTTGCCAGTTGTTCTGACCCTGACTATAGATTGTCTGTGTTCTTGTGGCTGTCCATTGCCTTTGCGATCTTTTCAGGACTAATAATTCTTGTTCGCGGAAATAAGGTTCATAATATTGGAATTGTTCAATGTCGCCGATATCGCTAAGGATCTTTCTAGCCGCGCCCCTGGCGATATATTCAGCCATGTAGGCAAATGGAAGAGCTGCTTCGGTATTTAAGAATGCGGAAGGGGTAAGATAAGCGTCTAATTCAACGAGATATTGTTTATCGGGCACACTTCGAAGCGTGATAACATTGTTATAAAACAATATTGCTCTTGGCAATCCTGCTTGGAATAAGAAGCATTGAGCTAAAATATCCGCTCCTGCCGGGATCGCCTGTGGGAATGTAACGTTTTGGGCAATGCCTGTAAAATAATTGATTGTGTTTTGTGTCGTTGAATATGTTCCTAGTGAAGAATATCCAAATGGTGCAGGGCCTGGAGCCATTAAAAGGCCGTAATTTGCATTACTAGTTAAAAACTGACCGCTGTCTTGTACGATGATGTTTGATCCATCCGAAGCCGTCGAAGTAAAGTAAACCGCTGGAAAAATGCTTGTGCTTGGAATATTTAAAACACCTGTATTCGGTGGTGTTTTACTTAAATCTGTTCCGAAAGGAGGGTCTATATTGTTCCCTGTGGAAATTATCCCTCTCATATCCACATGACCCCTTAAAATGGCCTGAATCGGCGGATTCAATGGGAGCGCATTAAAAGGGGCTATAGGGATTTGTAATGATGGAACTACTGCGGAACCTGTCCCAACAGCTACCAAAATAGGAGTTTGCACCACATTAGGAAATAAGTTAAAGAAATATTGCTTTTGTGTCTCAAGTCTAACCTGAATTCCATTTATATACGCTGCATCCAAAAACCCTTGATAGACAGGATATAGGCCAATATTTGCCGATAATGTCCCGTCTGTTTCTACTTGAGGATTGTATAAGGGCATATTGTATTGATCAACACCCGGCTGCGTTTGAAACTGATATTTTGTTTTCAGATCAAAGACTTGCAACCTAGCGTCAATATCCATTATCCAAAATCGGTTAATGTAATCTAAAAGCAAAGCATCGCTTATCTGTGCATTAGAAGGGCTTTTTATGATTCGACGAATATAAGTTATAACATCCGTTAGGAAGTTCAAGCTGTTTTCCTCCCATCATATTTAAAGTCATCAGCACCCATGAATATAGACTTCCTTGTCGATACTGGGATTGCATCAAGCCTTTGAACAACAGTATCAACTGCCATCGCACCAAAGTATTGACCCATTCCATCTGATCCGGTGGAAACATTTTGCTGCATGATAAGACGGTGATATTTGCACTTGCTTAGCTGCTCTGCTAAATATCTTGGCCCCCATACTGGTTTACCACATGGAATCTTCCAGAATTCCGCAGGCATTCCCGCAAATGGTTTAGTCCACATTTCAATAGTTTCATTATGGATGTCTTTGTTTTCTGGGGTAAACTTTACATATTCTTTAGAATAATTGTAGTCATCACGGTATTTTTCGTTAAACTTCTCACGGCTGCTAATTGCTCTTGCTGGTTTAAGGTAAATATCGGTGGATTTCTCAATATCTTGCTGGGAAAGTTTATTTTGAGGCTCAACATCCTCTTTAGGAGCCTGATTCATTCTATCTAGTGTCATAGATTGAATGTTCTCATCAAATGCTTTAAATTGCTCATCAACTTTATCCAGTTCTTTTTCAGCTAATGATGTTTTTGGTGTCGGTTTGTTCATAGTTTACCTATTGAGGTGAAATGTTTTGAAATGATCCGGGTATGTTAGGAATAGTCCTAATTGGCAATGCTCGGCCTGTATTGCTAATTAATCCATTATTAACGTCGCCTACTGGCACAATCTGCGCTTGCGTTGGCTGCATTGCATCAATAAATTGGTCCATCCCATTTGAATTAATATCCACAGTCACTTGGTTACTTGCCGGAATATCTATTACATATCCAGTTTGTCCATTGAGTCCTCTTGACCCATATAAATTAGGAATTAGAAGTCTTATAAGCTGACCTATCACATAATCCATGTCAGCGGTCGTTGTGATCGTCGTTGTCGGCCCTAATGCAATCCCTGATATAAAAAACTGCCTTGGCTTATAAAACTGCGGTTCAATCTGTACATTTTGATAAGGAGGTATTGGGCCAAATATTAATGGAGGCTTCATTGCATACCTAAAAGGGGATGATCTCTCACCCCCTAAATTGCACAAATTAAAATTTTATTACAATACTAATCACGGATAGTTTTTATCGTGAGCGTATGCACGCCAGAATAAAACATCTTCCGGATCACCTGCCACGCCTGCGCCTATAATGAAGCCCATGAATGTCGCATTTATATATGCGCCCATTATCGCAGGTCCATTAATAGTTCTTCGTGGAGTTGTGCTAAATCCATCATAAACTAAAGGTGATGGGTATAGATCGGAACCTACCGAGATAGGCCATCCCCCTGTATTTACGTCACCTACTGCCACCATTTGAGGGAAAAATTCCCCTGGGAAGCTGGCAAATAGTTGATTTACATTGTAAGGTGTAAATAATGATGAATTAATGTTTACAACAACTTCAGTACGACTATTGACAGCCACAACATATCCATAGACCGGAGATCCGGGAATAAGGACGTTTGGCAATGAATTAAGTTCAGATGTCCCCCAAACAGAAGGAATCCTGAACGCAACTTCTTGCCCAACTACCATATTATGCGGAGCTGTCGTATCTATAATTGTGGTTGGTCCTAGAGTAATCTCAGAAATGAAAGATATACCCGGCACATAAAGAGCAGGGTAAAGAATCTTTTTCCAAGATCCCACATTACCTGTAGATGTCGAAGAATCAAACGCAGTGTAGTTTGATCCCGAAGTATCCCAGTTTATTGTAAATGTAGTAGGACTTAAGACAGTTACTTCAAAAGGAATTCCAGCAATTTGCTGCATCCCTGTTGTTGTTGTTTGGTATAGGTTTTGGAAAATGACCCAATTACCAGATACCAAATTATGCGCTACAGATGTTGTCACAAGGGCATTAGCTGCCTTGCTTATGGAGAATGTACCAACTCCGAAGTTGTACACAGGCCCATATTGCAAAGATAATCCAGCTTGGATTATGCTAAATCCTGTGCCATCTGTAAGCCCTGCGGTGCTTCCAATTGAGCCGCCAATAACATCAATATACTGATCGCCAGTACCAAATAATGTTCTAAAAGCAGCCCCTTGACCCATATTCTTAAGCCACCATGCACGAGTAACGCCGGCTGCTCCCTGCGCTGCTGTTGCATTGTTGATCTCAATGAAATCAGGTAAAAAAGGAATCTGGACTACAGTATCACCACCAGCGGAAAGAACTGTTCCGCTAGCCAATTTGGAATATTCAGCCATATAAAACCTCCTATTACGGGCCAACAGCCGCACTTAAGCGGGTGCTTAGCAGGTTTCGGATCGCTGTATCTTGCGTAATCGCTTGTGCTTGGGCAAACTTAACTGCCAAAGTTGCGTTTTGAGCAAGCATTCCAGAATAATAAGGATCGCGATAGATCAGGTTCATGCTAAAACCATCTTGGTTTATGTGCGTGATCGCCTGTTTACCTAAGACCGTATTATAATAAACATCTTGTCCGTTTGCAGATGCGTTTCTAGCTACTGGAGCTTCCGAAGAAGTTAGTATTCTTAAATTAAATACTGAACCCCATTCACTTGGCAATGCACTTGCATTAGTCGGATAATTCCAGTTGTTGAATACTCCAGAACCAACCAAACCGTCAAAATCGGTCTGTAGCTCTGTTGACGACAACATGAAATATGCCGAACGTATCGGACCAGTTCCAAAACGGTCCATGCCCTCAATACCAGACATGAATTTGTACGCGTTATTAGTATCAAGCGTAGTAGCAACAAGGCTAAAATCGCTCAATCCTAAATTCGTAGGATTATCACCGTTTCCACCACCACCAGCATTAATCTGGGATGCAGCGGAGACGAT
>CAZCHZ010000112.1:0-5402 GCA_964498615.1 uncultured Legionellaceae bacterium
TTGGTAGATAAAAATAAAACTAAAATACTAAGAAGCTAGGATCAGGGAATAATGTTCCGTAAATGCGCTTTGAATTCTTGACCCACTTCTGGATGTTTTAGGCCATAGGCAACAATGGCCTGCAAATAGCCTAATTTATCGCCGCAATCGTAGCGCGTGCCCAAGAACTCTAAACCATAAACTTTTTCTTTGGATAAGAGTGCTGCAATGGCATCGGTTAATTGAATTTCCCCATTCGCTCCGGGTTTAGCTGAATGCAATTCATTGAAAATCGCAGGCGTTAAGATATAACGTCCAACCACGGCAAAATTGGAAGGCGCCAGTTGAGGCTTGGGTTTTTCGACAATTTTTCGAATTTGTCCAAACCTTGAAAAATCTTTATCTAGACCCACCACCCCATATTTGTCACTATCTTCTGGCGCAATTTTTTCAATGCCAATAATGCTGGCATTCACTTCATCAAATTTCGCAACCATTTGTTTTAGGCAATTTCCGCCTGAATTCTCTTCAATTAAATCGTCAGCCAACAAAATAGCAAAGGGTTCGTTCCCCACGACATTTCTTGCACAAAGTACCGCATGGCCTAAGCCTAAAGCCTCGGGCTGACGTATATAAATACAGGAAATACCCGGAGGTAATACATTGCGTACAATTTTCAACAAATCCTCTTTTTGACGGGTTGCTAATTTATGTTCTAATTCGAAATGACTATCGAAATGATCTTCTATCGCACGCTTAGAGGAGCTTGTGACAAAAATAAGTTCATTGATCCCCGCAGCAACCGCTTCTTCAACAGCATATTGAATTAAGGGTTTATCCACCACTGGCATCATCTCTTTGGGGTTAGCCTTGGTGGCAGGTAAAAATCTTGTTCCCATACCTGCAACGGGAAAGACGGCTTTTTTAATTGGCATATATCATTACTCTTAATATGTTTCTTAGTTATTCCGGAATAGGTTTAATCATATCCCAACGTTTGCAAGCGGGACATTGCCATTGTAAGGTTCTGCCTGCAAATCCGCAGGCTTCACATCGATATAGGGCTTTATTGGCAACAAGCTTTTCAATTAATTCTAGTAAAACTTGTAAATCTGCCTTAGCATTCCCTTCTGCTCTCGCCACACTAAATTGTACCAAACGATTTAAGCCCTGAATAGAAGGGTGCACACGCAAATGCTGTGCCACAAATTTTGCTGCCTCATCGAAGCCCTTGGTTTTATTTAACCAATCTGAAAAAGCCAGCACCACAGATAGTGTGGTTTGTTTTTCTAGGCAATGGCTAAGATATTTGACCATGCCGTCTATGTTATTTAAACTCTCAAAACAACGGGCGAGCGGAAATACGATTTCAGATAAAAAAGCTTGATCTTGTTTTTCAACTTGTTGATAGGCTTTAATTGCAGTTTTGAAATGTCCTGCATTCGCAGCCATATTGCCTAACAAAATACTGGCACGCACAGAGTGCTTATTGACATGCAAAGCTTTTTTTAGGTATTGACGCGCATCTTCTACGTCACCTTTCAGCCAATATTGCTCTGCAAGCTCACAATAAAAATGTGCGATTTGACGATGCATACTCCGTCTGGTCTTTTCTTGAAATTTTTCTGCAATATCAATAGCACGTAACCAATCTTTGCTTTGTTGATAAATATCCAGTAAATGTTGGAAACTGGCCTCGAGTTCTCTGCCTTCTTTGACTAATTCTAATAAGACTTGCTCTGCTCTATCTAAGACCCCTGCTCGCATATAATCACGGCTTAATTCTAAAATGGATAAGGCACGTTGTTCCCGTGTTAAAGAGGGTTTGGTGATGAGATTTTCATGGATCCCCACGGCTTTATCCATCTCGCCTCGGCTTCGAAAAACCGTCCCCAGGCTAAGATGTGTATCCAAAGTTTCTTCATTGCTATCCAGCCACTTTAATGTAGCAGCACTGCCCTTATCTGAACGTCTACTAAAAAGCAGGCTGAGACCAAAAAGCTTATCAAGTACACGTGCCGTTAAAGGCGTACGCTTTCCAATAAACCATCCTGAAAGTGCAGCTAAGGGAAGTAATAGAAATAATAATTCCCACACGATTTTATCCCCTCTCTCGCTTAAGGCGATTGATTTCATATTTTAAGCGTAGATAGGTTGGGAAGAAGCTTATCGATCCAAAGATTATCCCAACGATAAAGACGCCCACCAATAAAAAAGATAAGGGGATTTCACGCGCACCAATATAATAATCGACCATGACAGGGTTTGCGTTTAAAATGGCAAAACTAAGTCCTAATAACGCGATAATGCTCAAAAAGCCTATGCTTAAGAACTTCAGTTTATTTCTCCTTGCTTTCTTTACCATCCATTTGTTCTTTCAGCAAATCACCTAAGGTGGCTGAAGTGTCCCCACGATTGAGTTCCCGCATTACTTCCTGTTCTTCTTCGGACTCTTTCGCTTTAACAGATAGCATAATATTGCGGTTTTTGCGATCTAAGGTGATTATCTTGGCTTCAATCGTATCACCTTCTTTCAGAATAGTTCTCGCATCTTCTACACGCTCGCGTGATAACTCTGAAGCACGCAGATAGGCCTCGATGCCTTCGGCTAGGATAATCGTCGCGCCCTTGGCGTCTACAGCGCCAACAGTACCCGTCACAATGCTACCTTTGGCATGTGTGCTCATAAAGCTACCAAAAGGATCGCCTTCTAATTGCTTGATGCCTAAGGAAATACGCTCGCGTTCGGGATCCACTGCCAACACCACTGCCGTGACTTCTTCTCCTTTCTTATATTTACGCACAGCTTCTTCGCCACTTTCGTTCCAGGCCAGATCGGATAAATGGACGAGGCCATCGATGCCCCCTTCCAGACCAATAAAAATACCAAAGTCGGTAATAGACTTGATTTTACCTGTCACTTTATCGCCTTTATTATGCGTACTGGCGAAAGCTTCCCAAGGGTTAGCTTTGCATTGTTTCAGTCCTAAGGAAATCCTGCGTCTTTCTTGATCAATATCTAAGACAATGACTTCGACTTCTTCCCCTAACTGCACAACCTTCGTCGGATGAATATTTTTGTTTGTCCAATCCATTTCAGACACATGTACTAACCCTTCGACACCTTCTTCGATTTCAACAAAACAGCCGTAATCAGCAATATTGGTAACTTTGCCTGTTAAACGTGTATTAATAGGATAACGTGCTGCAATATCTGCCCAAGGATCGGAACCTAACTGTTTTAATCCTAAAGAGACACGATTACGTTCTCTATCGAATTTTAATATGCGGACTGTGACTTCTTGACCCACGGTTACAATTTCAGAAGGATGTTTGACACGACGCCATGCCATATCGGTAATATGCAACAAGCCATCGACACCGCCCAAATCAACAAAGGCGCCATAATCAACAAGATTCTTCACAACACCTTTCACTTCCTGACCTTCTTGCAGATTAGACATCAATGTTTCTCGTTCTGCGGAACCTTCGGCTTCCATCACCGAACGTCTGGAAACAACAACGTTATTACGTTTTTGATCTAATTTAATCACCTTGAATTCTAATTCTTTACCTTCCATCAACAGGGGTTCGCGCACGCGATGTACGTCTACAAGCGATCCAGGTAAAAATGCACGAATAGATTGAATTTCGACTGTAAAGCCACCCTTGACTTTGCCAGTAATGACACCCATGACGCTTTGACCCGCTTCGTGTGCTTCTGCCAATTTCCGCCAGACTTCGCCCCGTTTGGCTTTATCACGCGAAAGTCGCGTTTGGCCAGAACCGTCTTCCATGGCATCTAATACAACTTCAACCTCATCGCCAAGTTTTATCTCTAACTGTCCTTGCTCGTCTTTAAATTGTTGGATAGGGATTAGGGCTTCTGATTTTAAACCCGCATTAATCGTGACATATTCATCACCAATATTAATGACTTTCCCTGTCAGGGATTTTCCGGTTTCAATGGATTTTTTTTGGCTTTGTGCAAATAATTCGGCGAAATTTTCGGTATTAGTGCTCATAATGGTTAAGGTTTCCATGCTTAAAGTACATATCAATATGCACTTTAAGGGTAAAGTTAATGTTTCGATAGTAAACGCGGCTGTATTTCTCTTAGAATTTCAGCACACACGTCTTCTATCCCCTTGCCTGTGGTATCGAGTACCCAAGCGTCACTGGCTGGCGCTAAGGGTGCAATCGCACGCTGTTTATCACGGGCATCACGCTTAGCCACTTCATCCAAAAGACCCTGTAATGTAACATCCTGGCCAATATTTTTCAACTGCAAATAGCGTCGTTTGGCCCTTTCAGCCAAACTTGCTTCTAAAAAAATTTTGAAAACTGCCTTTGGAAATACGACAGTCCCCATGTCCCTGCCATCTGCCACCAAGCCGGGCGGCTTTAGAAAAGCACGTTGTTTGGGTAAAAGGGCTGCTCTCACAAGGGGATAACTTGCAATTTGGGAAGCCAAATTGCCGCAATATTCAGAGCGAATTTTGTCAGTGACATCTTGTCCTTCAAGCAAAATAGCATCATCAAATGTCACATTAATCTTGGTAACAAGCTTACTCAAGGCCTCTTCGTTCTGCAGTTGTCCAGCCTTATCTCCCGCTAAAGCCAAAACACGGTAAAGGGCCCCACTGTCTAAAAAATGCCAGCCCAAGGTTTTTGCCAAGCGTAATCCCACGCTCCCTTTACCTGAACCGCTGGGTCCATCAACGGTAATAACGGGGATCTCTGTCTCACTCATTGTCCTGCATCCACAAATGCCAGACCAAAATGCTGGTAAGCGCTTTCGCTTGCCAGTCTGCCTCTATGGCTGCGTACTAAATAGCCTTGTTGGATTAAGAATGGCTCTATGACATCTTCTATAGTGTCTTTCGCTTCTCCTAGGCTTGCTGCAATACTTTCTAGGCCTACAGGTCCGCCTTTAAATTTTTCGATAATGGTTAATAATAATTTTCTATCCATCATATCAAATCCAGCCTTATCAATATCCAACATACTTAAGGCATCGTCTGCGACAGGCAACGTGATTGTATTATGTCCTTTTACTTCAGCAAAATCTCGCACACGCCGCAGCAAACGATTGGCAATTCGGGGGGTTCCGCGTGCACGTTTTGCAATTTCAAGCGCACCTGTTTCATCAATGTCTACTTTTAAGACCTGTGCTGCACGTTTTACAATTTTCACCAAATCTGTCACGGCATAAAATACTAAGCGTTGCACAATACCAAAACGATCTCTAAGCGGAGAAGTTAAAAGCCCCGTACGCGTTGTGGCACCAATTAACGTAAAAGGAGGTAAATCCAATTTAATGGAACGCGCGGCAGGCCCTTCTCCAATCATAATATCCAATTGTCCATCTTCCATGGCAGGATATAAAATTTCTTCGACCACAGGATTTAAACGGTGAATTT
>CAZCHZ010000113.1:0-5353 GCA_964498615.1 uncultured Legionellaceae bacterium
ATGAAGTCTGCAGTTTTGGAAGAGCTGCGGTCTTTCTATCTAAAAGGCGGCAAGTTGAATGCCCTTATCGGACAAGACCTTATATTGACTGGTCTTAGTCTGGATAAAGCAAAAATGTGGCAGGCACTTAAGGATAGGGCGCTTAAAGAGCATACGGCTGAACAATATGCAGCGAATGTTAAAAAAGCCCTGGATAAAGAAAATCAACAAAAACACAAAGCGATAGCCCTAAATTTAGGCGCAGCATTAAATGCGCTTATCGGGCGCATGCTCGCATTGAATGCAGCGCTTAAAAGAAGAAAAGCATTAGCCAGAAAGAAAGTGCGAAAAAAAATCCCGAGACATCGGTTTGATGATGAAAAAGAAGCAGCACATCAAAAAAGAGTTGAAACATACGCTATAAAAGAACTAAAACCAGAACCATTACCCTTTGCAAAAGAATTTGGAGAAAAACTCGATACATTTTTAAGTAATGAAACTGCAAATATATTACCGAATTATCTTGATTTATTATATTCCTTACAAGAAGTAGGTCTTGCCCTTGTGAAAAATTTAGGAGATACATTAAAAGATACTTTGAGTATCGATGAACAGAATATCATTCAAGCATCGATTGATTATCTTGGCATAAAACTTGCAAGACTTGAAGCAATGATGTTGCGATTGGATCCAGCACATGCCAAGCAGAAAGCGGGCAGCTTAATTTTTTCGCAAGGCCAGGAAGCGCAAAAACTTGCCAGTAAAGATGATATAGAAATTCCCGCATCTAAAAAGCGCAGGCTAGGATAACATGTTACTTTGCCTGTCGTCCTAGGTATTTAGGGGCTTTAGAATCCACTAGATTGTGGTAAAATGCCCGGATGTCCGTTTTAAACGCTGAAAATTTAGTTGATAAGATAACTTCTTCTTTTTCTGAGCTCCTCGATCCCTATTTGGGAAAAAGCTTAAGAGAAGCCAAGATGCTGTCTTTGCAATTTCTAGAGGATGGCCTGCTCAAGATTGAGGTGCGCTTCCCTTATCCTGCTGCCGGGTTTTATCCCCTGTTAAAAGCGCAAATGGCAAGCAAGCTTGCAACCTTCGGCGTTTCTAATTTTGCTATCGAATTCAGCACTAAAATCCGGGTACAGGCGGTACAAAAAGAACTCAAGGTTTTAAAAGAGGTACGAAATATTATTGCTGTGGCCTCAGGTAAGGGTGGTGTTGGCAAATCAACCGTGGCAGTAAATTTAGCGCTGGCAATACAAGCTGAAGGGGGTAAGGCAGGCATTTTGGATGCAGATATTTACGGTCCCAGTCAGCCCATGATGCTCGGCATCAACCATCGACCAGAAATGCTAGAAAATAAACGTATGCGCCCGATTATGCATCATGGTCTGCAGTCCATGTCCATGGGTTATTTGATTGAAGCCATGGACGCACCGATGGTATGGAGAGGGCCCATGGTGAGTAGTGCACTTTCACAATTTGTGTATGATACCGCTTGGCAGGATTTAGATTATTTAATTGTGGATTTGCCACCAGGCACGGGCGATATTCAATTAACCTTGGCCCAGAAAGTCCCCTTAAGCGCGATTGTGATTGTGACAACGCCACAGGATGTTGCATTATTAGATGCGCGCAAGGCCTTAAATATGTTTCGAAAAATGCATGTCCCCGTTTTAGGGGTAGTTGAAAATATGAGTTTGCATCATTGCCCGGCCTGTGGACATAACGAACCTATTTTTGGAGAAGGCGGCGGACAAAAAATGGCGGCACAATATGAAGTGCCTCTTTTAGGGCAGCTGCCTTTAACACGTCAAATAAGAGAGTCAACAGATAAGGGCTTACCCTCTGTGCTCAGCCATCCGACAGGGCATATCGCTGAGCGTTTTCGTGATATTGCAAGACACATCACTGCAAAATTATCTTTGCTGCCTAGGGATTACAGTTTAACTTTTGCTGAACTCAAAGCTTAAATAGGGATAAAATATGGCAATCAAATCTGATCAGTGGATACGTAGAATGGCGAAAGAAAAAGGCATGATAGAGCCTTTTACAGATAGCCAAATATTTCAAGGCAAGACGGGGCGTCAAATTTCCTATGGCACATCAAGCTATGGCTATGATGTACGTTGTGCGGATGAATTTAAGATTTTTACCAATATTAATTCGGCTATTGTGGATCCAAAAGATTTCGATTCTAACAGTTTTGTGGATGTGAAAGCTGCCGTCTGTATTATCCCGCCCAATTCTTTTGCCCTGGCGAGAACCGTTGAGTATTTTCGTATTCCAAGAGATATTTTAACCATTTGCGTGGGTAAATCCACGTATGCAAGATGCGGTATTATTGTGAATGTAACACCCCTAGAGCCTGAATGGGAAGGTCATGTTACTTTGGAATTTTCAAATACCACGCCATTGCCTGCAAAAATATACGCAAATGAAGGTGTGGCGCAAATGCTTTTCTTTCAATCTGATGAACCTTGCGAAGTGTCTTACCGTGATAGACAAGGTAAATATCAAGGTCAACTCGGCGTGACTTTACCGATAACTTAAGGCGAGATAGATGAATTCAAACGAATATGATCAGTTATGTCAGGACTACATCACGGCCTTATATAAGGGGTATTCAGGTTTTATTAGCTATCAACCCGGCGAAAAAGAAGCCCATGTTGAAAAGAAAATTTATTTAACCTATGGTGAAATTTTATACGCCAGTGTGAATAAAATTATCGAACATATTCAAGTGGATGAAAATGATGTATTTTATGATTTAGGATCCGGCATTGGCAAAGTGGCCTTGCATTTTTTCCTAAAAACGCCTATAAAAAAAGCCTGGGGGATAGAAGCATCCGCTAAGCGTAATCATATGGCAGAAAAAATTTACACACAAGTACAGGCAGAGTTTCCAGAGCTTTTTGCCAACAATAGAAGTTTGGGCTGTGAGGTGGGCAATTTTTTAGAAATCAATATACAAGATGCCACCATTATTTATAGTTGTTCTACCTGTTTTAGCGAGGAATTATTAGCGGATATGGGTAAAGTGATGGATCAATGTCCCAAGCTTAAATATATTGTTTCTATGAAGGCTATACCGAATAAGTTGCCTTTGAAAGAAGTATTAGATATAGATTGTACCTGGGATAAAACCAAGTGTCATATTTATACTTTGCCGAAATAAGTATATACTATTATTTCTGGTCATTTGTGACGGGGGTTTTTGAATAATTATCTTTTAATTCTACTATAGGAGTATTGAAAAATGAGCATTGGAAATGTTGATGTTAAAGCACGGTTGGCAGCACAAATAAAAACATTTGAAACCGAGCTTGCTGCTGCAAATAAGCAAATTGTTGCTTATGAGGCTCAAATACATACCATGGAAGCGACCAAAAATGCGCGCGCGCAAGATTTACAGGGACTGCAACACCCAATTGCACTCAATGAAAATCGCATAAATGAGCTTAATGTGGCAAGAGATTTTATTAATTCAGCGCTTGCAATGATACAGGGAACTCTAAATAGTGATGCATTTATAGCAAGACGACGTGCCTGGGCGGAAAGTATGGGAAGAGAAATGCCCTAATAATAGGGCTTGGACGACATCAAGAATTAGAGGATGGTGAAGGTATAGTAATTAGTCAAGCAAGGGATGAGGGTGCAATTCAAAGATTAGGAGTAGATCCTGCTGCTATTACGCCAACCGAAGAGCTGATTCGCAATTTCATGCGTACTTATCCTGAAGAGCTAGACCTGGTAGAAAGAGATAGAACGTTAACGCAGGAACGAGATCTTATCAACCGTAATCGCCATGCCGCGCAAAGAATTTTAAATAATTTAAAGCCCCTTTTAGCATCAGAAATAGCGGCTTTGGAAAAAATAACGAATGCGATAGGTAAAGCGAAAGCGGACCTGCTAAAACTGCGTGAAGAAGTTACTCAATGTCAGGCTAAGATAGCAGAGGCTAAAACGCAACAGACAGCTCTAGAAGAGGCCCAAGCATATATTGCAGTAGCGAGACAAGCGGGACAAGCTGCTGCTTCGGTCTCGGGTGTGTCTTCTATGCAATGGATGTCTGATGCAGCACAAACACAACTGTCAGCACTTTCAACGAATGAAACAGCTAAGCCTACTGCTGGAAAATGATTTAATAAATAACGAGTAGCGGGCTTGTGTCATGCCAGCGAAGGCTGGCATCCAGTAAAAACAGAGCAATTTGTCATTGTTATGAATCCAGCCTTCGCTCTAAACTGGTAGAACCATAAGTTTGTCTATCACGTGAATATGAACGTTTAGATTCTCGAGGTGCACTTGAGGCTCCGTCCCTAGATCTGTCAAGCGGACCAGATGGTAATAGAGGTTGTCTTAGTGGTTCGGTCGCAGATTGTTGAGATGTTTGGGATGAAATGAAGGGAGCAAACTGTTGTAATGTCTGTAACAAAGTCTGCAATTGGGCTGGAGTAGGCGCGACTTGTGATGATGGTTGGGCAGGAATATTGATTTTTGCTGCAATTTCATTTTGAATTTTATTTTCTTCCTCACCTTGTTGCAAACGAGTGGTCAATAAAGCATCGGCTCTTTTGATTAATTCGGCGATTGCTTTTTCTTTTGCTATAGTTTCTGTCGCTAAAACAATTTTACGAAAATTTGTCATCCAGCAACAACAAGTTCGGGCGGCCACGGTTGCTTGTGTTTTATCATAAGTATTAGGTATAAATTGTTTAAGAAGAATCCTATCACCGATATCACGCATTCCAATATATGAAATGGTAATCATATAGCCAAAGTTTTTGTAACGAGTCTCAATTGAGCCTTGAAAAACAGTAAAATTTCCTGTTACAAAAGGTTTTTGTTGATCTTCTACTGTAAGTTTGATGTCTATGTTTTTCGGTTGGTAAACTTCAAAAGGATTATAAGAGCAAGTGATAGTTATAGGCACTCTACTAGTCAATGATAATTTACCACCATAACATATTTCTAATAATGCATCTGCTTGCCCATTACCTGCAGCCATACGCATGTGCTTAAGAGCTTCAACTTCGTTTCCTTCTTCTCGATAAATGAGCCCGAGGTAGTATTGAGCAGCTGGGCGTACTAATGCCGAAATTTCTATATGTGCCTTAGCTTGTTTTAGGTCTTTTTCAATTAAAGAGTTTCCGTAAAAATAACTCACTCCTAAAAGGTAATGTCCCCATTCGTTGTTGAATTTGTTGATCGCTTCTTGATACAAACCTATCCCTTTCTTTACATCTATTCGGACCCCATATAATCCATATTGGTATAAATATCCCAAATATACGATTGCATTCGGATTATTTTGCTCCGCTGCAGTTTTTGTTCTCTGAACTACAGTATTTTTTTGTCTTTCTTTTTG
>CAZCHZ010000114.1:0-5253 GCA_964498615.1 uncultured Legionellaceae bacterium
CTGTCAATCAAGGCATGCGCATGCGTGCTTGGTATGATATCGACAGCCTGGCCTTTGTTCAAAAAGAAGACGCCTCTGGCATCAAAGATTCAGAATCCCTCATACATCTTTTAATTGAACGTGAATTAGCATTGGGGATCGCAGCAGAGCGCATTATCTTGGCAGGTTTTTCTCAAGGGGCAGCGATGTCACTCTATGCAGGGTTACGTTATCCCAAATCTTTGGGTGGGATTATTGCGCTGTCAGGATATCTTCCCTTGATGAGTGCCTTAGCAGATGAACGCTCACTTCTCAATCAACAGATCCCTATTTTGATGGCACATGGTTTATTTGATCCCGTGGTGCCTCTGGCCTTGGGAGAAAAAAGCCGAATCGCACTTGAAGCCTTGGGATATTCAATAGAGTGGCATACCTATTCCATGGAACACACCATTTGTCCTAAAGAAATTGTGGATATCGGTCGATTTTTGCTCGCATTTCTTTGAATTTATAATAAGTGCTGCGAAGGAGAATGCTAACTGTGTTTAAAGATATTAATATGGCGGATATGATTCAATACCTTGAGGATACAAAAAAATATAAAATTATCGAAAAGTATGAAAAACCAAAATATTATCATCAGGATGATGGCAGCGAAAAACGTTGTGGGGTTTTTATTGATGTAGAAACCACTGGGCTGCATTCTCATACAGATAAAATTATCGAATTAGGAATGGTGATGTTTGAATATGCGAAAGATGGGAGGATATTTCGGATTACTGAAGAATATAGCCAATATCAAGATCCCGGCATTCCAATCCCTAAAATGATAACGAATATGACAGGCATTACCGATGATATGGTAAAAAATCAGCATATCGATAAAGCCATGTTTGAAAAATATATGAAAGCTGCAAATATAATTATTTCTCATAATGCTAAATTCGATAGACATTTTCTAGAAGTGTTATTTCCAGATATCATGAAGCGTCCTTGGGGTTGTTTGATGCACAATATTGATTGGAAATTACAAGGGATAGAAAGTCATAAATTAGAATACATTGCTTATCGCTATGGGTTTTTTTATGAAGGACATCGTGCTATCACAGATTGTCTTGCTGGCGTACATATCTTGTCGAAAAAATTATTGCAAAGCGATCGGTATGTGTTTACAGAATTATTAGAAAACTGTAGAAAATTAACTTATAAAATTTGGGCCCTAGGTGCACCCTTTGAAACAAAAGATATCTTAAAGCAGAGAGGCTATAAATGGGAAAGACGCGCAGATGAAACAACCTTGGCTTGGGCAATTGAATTAAATGAAGACAAGGTGGCAGAAGAAATCGCCTATTTAAGATCAGATATTTTTCAACGTTACGTACAATTGCCAATTGATATTCTGGATGCTTGTACACGATTTTCTAAGATCTTAAGTTCTGCATCTTTTGAGAAATATCCAAAAGAAGTGGCGTGGTTAAAAAGCCTATAAGCTTTTTTAATCATTATTTTGATTGTTTTAGACAGTAACTGTCCAAGTACTTTGAAGAGAGTCCGTCATTCCCGCGAAAGCGGGAATCCAGGTTCTATAAACTTATGCTGGATCCCCGCTTTCGCGGGGATGACAGGGTACTACTGGACAGTTACCTTTAGAAGACAGAAATACTATAATTTAAACCAGTGATCACGTATTATCATGGAAAAATGTGCATTCAACCACGTTTTTCCATGGTAAAATTGCCAAACTCGCACGTTTTCATAGGGTAACCCTTGTAAGCTTGTTGTCATGGGATATGCTACTTAAATGAAACGTATATGCTTTTGTGAATGATAACCCGCTTTATCGAGATGTTTGAGTCTTAAATTATATTATGTCAATTAAAAATTTATAAAGTTCAACTCCAGGATGTGGCATAATTTAGAGTTAATAGATTTAATTGCATAGGTATAATTTTTTCATCTAAGTAACTTAAAAAAGACATGGTTACAAAGTGTTTGAAACCAAACAATCACCTTTTACATAACATGGTTGACATTTTTTATAAACCTGGTTAAGTTGCCAATTATTGATGGAAACACACTGTGAATAACTTGATTAGGATTGGTAAATTCAGGAAACACTTGTTCTAGTCAAGAAACGTTTTTATATTTATGTGAAAACGTGATATTGAATGGATGCTAGGGGCTTACAACAAGGAGTGTTAAGTTATGATATCAAAAAACGAATTAGTTACCAGAGTAATAAAACTTATTCAGGATGGGAATGCAGCTATTGATAATCAGCGCATGAGGCCTGAAGTTGTGATGTTTTTAGGTATCACGGGTGCTGGAAAGAGTGCTGTGATTAACTATATAAATGGAGTACCTCTAGAATCGTTTTCAGAGGATGGTGGAAGTACATATAAACTTAGAGCTAAGATTCCAGCAACTGAATTACCCGGTATAAGTATTGGTCATTCTGCCACGATTTCTTGTACAAGGCATCCCGGTATCCATTCGCCACAGAGGAAATCATTTAGCTATGTTGATACCGCAGGGTTTGGTGATACAGGTGATCCAGAAGTAGATAACGATAATGTCGATGGTCGCAAAACAAAAATAGCAAGAGTAGCCCAAGATATTGCAAATGCATATTTTAGAAAAGCCATTACAGATAGAGCTATTGATTTGAAAATAGTTTTAGTTGTGACTCATCATGATTTAAATCACCGTGCAGGCTCTTTGCCAAGGTCCTTAAGAGATTTTGGACATTTCATGCACGCGATAGAAAGTGATGCTCCTGCCGTCGTTGAAAGAATACAGAATGCAATTTCTATTGTGGTTACACAGTTCAATGATCCTGGTCAGAAAATTACAGAGCTTGCAAGTGAAGTACTAGGTTTCAGAGCCGCAATGGCTGCCATAGGTAATAATCCCACAGCAGCGGGTGCCTTGAGGACATTATTACAAGCAAAAGAGGTTGAGTTAAAATCCTTGCAGGAAAATGCCGCATCTGCCGAACACGTCATAGAACTCAGTCTAAGAAATTTTATAGAGCATTCACCTGTTTTAAGTACGATAAGAAATATGAAAGCTGTTTTAACACATATAGTTGATAAAAAGCATTTTGCACTTTTTACAACACCGTCTCGAGCATGTGATAAGACTTTTGATGAAGCTGATGTCATTCGAGATCTCATTGAGAATAGAACATCGTTTGTTTCTAAAGCTGAGGCGGGTATTGGTATTAGGGTCTCTGATGAGAATGAGAGTGAAGTCATGAAGGCGATAGATGACCTAAGTGTGATGACTCGAAAACTGGCTCAGAGTATTGATACAGATATTAGTCGACAACTACAAGTTGCTTTTGAGAGTATTCCATTTCAAACTGCAAACATTCAAGCCATACAAAAAAAATGTGAAACAGTGAAAGGTTATACTTCTGCTCGCACACTACAGGCTTTTTTCGATGGAATATGTGAGGTTTTAGCGCTTTCTGAAAAAACTGTGAAAGAATATACGAAATTTAATGAATTATTGACTTTTCTTGTGAATCTACTGTCTGAAACAGCACGAAGCAGGTATTCTGATACAAAAAATTGGGTAGAAAAGCTTGGACTTGATGTAATATTTAAGAAGCATATTGAGACTGCAACAGACATTCTGAGTATGCCACAACCTCAATTTGTGGATGGTAAACTTATCATTAAGGGTTATTGTATTAGAACAAGTCAAGTTGATGTGGAAATTTCAAGCCGGGACGGTATTAGGAATATAGAAATTCAAGCCCTACATTCGATAATCATTGATAATGATTTAAGTGACAATAATGATAGGTGCAGGGGAAAATTGCAGGGCGTCAATCTATCCATGATAGCGCCTAGGGTACTCGTCAGTGGCGATAGAACAATTAACTTGTCTGGAAAAAATGGTGTTAACCAAGCAAAAGCGAGTAATGGTGCAGGTGGCGCTCATGGCGCAGCTGTTGGAGAAGCGACGCCCGGTAACCATGGTGCTGCTGGGGCACAAGGGGCAGATGGTGTGTCTGGGCAACCTGGTAGCAGTGCAGGCAATTTTTCGATTGTTTGTAACGCCTGTCCTGATAAGGAACATTTGAGCGTTTATTTAAATGGGGGTAATGGCGCGAGAGGGCAAGATGGCGGTGATGGAGGTGCGGGTGGAAATGGTAGTGATGTGACTTGGCGAACAATAGGAGGAGTAGTATCTCGAGATGGATGGGTAGCTGATGGTCCAGATGGGCAGACTGGAAATGGTCAATGGGACCAACCCTGGAGGTTAATAGGTGGAAATGGAGGCATTGGTGGTAATGGTGGTCAGGGTGGTCGAGGTGGAGATGGAGGCAAACGAGGACAGAGTCGGTTCATTATTGCTAATCAATTAGTGGATATAGGGACAAACCTGCATGCTGCAGACGGTGCTTCTGGTGCAAATGGCGAAGCAGGAGCGCCTGGTGGAGGCGGAGCACATGGTAGGCATGCATGGGGTGTGTGGCATAGAGGTAATCCCAACAATGTCTGGAATGGATGGGAGTTGCCTCGTTATGTATCATATGGTAATGCAGGAGCGGGTGCTAGCCCATCTACAGTCAACAATAGTGGTTGGGTTGTTTCTAGTAAAATACCCACTCAAAATTTGTCTCTCGCATTATTAGATTACAAGGTTTTTCTGGTACAAGAGGCGATCAAGCACTTAGATGTCACGGGTTCTTTTTTACATACATTTGAAGCACACTGTAGGAACATCGCAGTGGCCACTCTCAGTACAACAACGCGGGATTTGTTACAAGAAGCTAATGCATTAGAAAGTTATTATGTTAAATATAATAAAAGTATTGATTTTGCACCATTTTATTATGATTTGCTTGCAAGAATTAAAGAGTTTACACTGGCTTCTGCGAGAACACCGCAAGAAAGTAAAGTCTTAGAGTATCTTTATGTTGCCACTTTGGGAAGTGTTGCCCGTGTTAATGCTGCTGCGGACAACTTACTTGTTATTGATATATATAGTTATGTGAAAAATTTAGTAGACTATGATTTTGCTACTTTACATAGATTTCAAGCCAATGACATAAAAGAGCATTATAGAAAGCAGTATCAAGAACAGATTGAAGGTAAGATTGGAGAAGCAAGATCATTCCTGGTAACATTGCAGCAAGAAGTGGGTGCGAGACAAACGGAGATTGCACCAAAAATAGCAAGCTTAAGAAAGGAAATCACTCAAGCTATTCAGGCTGGATCTTCGCAAGTCATAAAGTTAAAAGAAAAAAGGCAAGAAATA